>NZ_JAQKGP010000085.1:0-641 GCF_027956525.1 Agrobacterium sp. ST15.13.013 | reverse complement strand
ACCGGCGTCGGCTTCAAGATTTCCTACATCGTCACCACGACTGCAGCAGAAATAGCCGGCTGGATCGGTACGATGGTTCCGGCTGCCTGGTTCGGACCGCAGACACTGACGCTGTTGTTCACGCTGATTATGACTGGCGTCGTCTGCATCCTGATGGGCTGCGGTATTCCGACGACCGCCAACTACATTATTATGGCGACCATCGCCGCCCCAACGCTCGGTATGCTTGGCGTGGAACCTATCGTCGCGCATTTCTTTGTCTTCTATTACGGTGTTCTTGCCGACATCACGCCTCCAGTCGCGCTCGCCGCCTATGCGGCGGCAGGCATGGCAGGAGCCGACCCATTCAAGACCGGAAATACAGCGTTCCGTCTTGGCTTGGGAAAAGTCCTCGTCCCATTTGTTTTCGTGTTCTCGCCGTCGCTGCTGCTGGTGACAACCAACTTCTCTTGGGGTGATTTTACAGTTGCCTTCGTTGGCTGCGTGCTGGGCATTACATTTCTCGGGTCCGCCCTCTCCGGTTTCCTGCTTGTCAGAACCTTTTGGTGGGAGAGAACAATGCTGATCTTGGCGGCGATCCTGTTAGTCGTTCCCGAACTCGTGTCGTCGCTCATAGGACTGCTTTTGGCCGCTCCTGTATT
>NZ_JAQKGP010000084.1:0-658 GCF_027956525.1 Agrobacterium sp. ST15.13.013 | reverse complement strand
CCCCCGGGCGCAGCTGCAGGCTGATATTCTCCAGCACCGGTACCGTCTGTTTGCCAAGCGTAAACGCATGATGAAGATGGCTGATGGATACCGCCGCGCCGCGCGCTATCGTCTCGGTTACCATTGCATCCCTCCTCGCTGCCAGCTCAGCAGCCGGTCACGCAGCATAAATAATCCGCTTATCAGGCCGGAGCATAACAAGGCCATCACCAGCAGCGCGGCATACATATTCGGATAGGCCGCCCAGCCCTGGGCCCACTGGAGGTAAAAGCCGATCCCCGACTTCACCCCGACCATTTCGGCGACAATCAGCACCGAAAACGACGCGCCGAGCCCCATAAACAGGCCGACAAAGACGTTCGGCAACGCGGCGGGGATCGCCACCCGCAGGATCAGGAAACGCTGGCTGGCACCGAGAGTCCGCGCCACGTCGTACCACGCCTTATCAATGCCCATCACTCCGGACCAGGTCAGCACCGTGACCGGGAACCAGGTGCTCAGCGCGATCAAAAACACGCTGGCGCCGAAGCTCGAGGGAAAAATAAACAGGCACAGCGGCAGCAGCGCGGTGGACGGCACCGGCCCCAGCAGACGTAACACCGGATGCACCCAGTAGCCAATCCGTTGCGACCAGCCGATGGCCAGACCGGTGATGAAC
>NZ_JAQKGP010000083.1:0-693 GCF_027956525.1 Agrobacterium sp. ST15.13.013 | reverse complement strand
CAGTCAGGCGACCATCGCAACGTAATACGCCTGCAGATCTGCTACGCAGACAGCGGGTATGGCAAGGTTCGCCGTCCACGTTTCTCTTTCTTCAAGAAGGATATAAACCTTTGGTTTGCGCTCACGTGCTGTTCGCCCTTTGGGCGGCACTGCGCGGGGGCGCCGGATGACCGGCGACGGCCTCTGGCCTGTATGGGTGTCCAGTTGGACACGTCATATGTTCGGTTGGATGGGCCCGTAGCTCAGTTGGTTAGAGCACACGCTTGATAAGCGTGGGGTCGGAAGTTCAAGTCTTCCCGGGCCCACCATTGGTTTGCTGAATTTACCTGATCCCTGGCGGTTTTGCTGTCGGGTGTTTGCGATGGTTGGGGCTGTAGCTCAGCTGGGAGAGCACCTGCTTTGCAAGCAGGGGGTCAGCGGTTCGATCCCGCTCAGCTCCACCAATCGCTAACGCGGTTTGGGTGTGTAGCGCGGGAATATCCTTCTGAAGAAATAAAAGTTTGCATCGTCTGTAAGGACTGATGCCTGTTCTGAATACATTGTGAAGAGAAGATATGTCTGGAAGCGTCCAGGTGTTTTGGGTTTAGTCCCGAGACGTCCGAGCCCAGTCCCAGAGAAACCTTGTGATGGCTTAGTCGGCCGGAATTGGTGGAGGGGTTGGAGGTAGGAAGGATCGCTTGTCCGAGGCATTTT
>NZ_JAQKGP010000082.1:0-708 GCF_027956525.1 Agrobacterium sp. ST15.13.013 | reverse complement strand
CAGTCAGGCGACCATCGCAACGTAATACGCCTGCAGATCTGCTACGCAGACAGCGGGTATGGCAAGGTTCGCCGTCCACGTTTCTCTTTCTTCAAGAAGACAAAAGCCGCATCGACCGGTACCGGAATGGGCCCGTAGCTCAGTTGGTTAGAGCACACGCTTGATAAGCGTGGGGTCGGAAGTTCAAGTCTTCCCGGGCCCACCATTTGCATATGCGAATGAGGGTTTGGGTTGAGACTGTTGGTTGATGCGAATTGTTGCCGCGCCTGGTTGATGAGACTTGGGTGATCGAGCTGGATGGGGCTGTAGCTCAGCTGGGAGAGCACCTGCTTTGCAAGCAGGGGGTCAGCGGTTCGATCCCGCTCAGCTCCACCATTTATTTGCGCTCACGGGTGAGCGGTCCTTCGGACCTACCCTCCGCGAGGGCGCCGAACGATCGGCGACGCGCTATCGCGCTGTACTGGAGAATTGATCCGGCGGCTGCGAATTGTCTTCTTTGAGGAAATAAAAGTTTGCATCGTCTGTAAGGACTGATGCCTGTTCTGAATACATTGTGAAGAGAAGATATGTCTGGAAGCGTCCAGGTGTTTTAGGCCCTAGTGGTTTGAAACGTCCGAGCCCAGTCCCAGAGAAACCTTGTGATGGCTTAGTCGGCCGGAATTGGTGGAGGGGTTGGAGGTAGGAAGGATCGCTTGTCCGAGGCATTTT
>NZ_JAQKGP010000081.1:0-740 GCF_027956525.1 Agrobacterium sp. ST15.13.013 | reverse complement strand
TTTGACTGGAGGTCAACCATGAACATCAAGAGCCTTCTCATCGGCTCCGCTGCGGCTCTCGCAGCAGTATCCGGCGCACAGGCCGCTGACGCTATCGTCGCTGCTGAGCCTGAGCCCATGGAATACGTTCGCGTTTGCGACGCATTCGGCACCGGCTTCTTCTACATCCCCGGCACCGAAACCTGCCTGAAGTTCCAGGGCTACATTCGTTTCCAGACCGACTTCGGTCGTGACAAGTCCGGCACCTCTGACTGGGATTCGTTCACGCGCGCTCAGTTCGAAGTTGACACCCGCACCGACACCGAACTCGGCGCTCTGCGCGGCTTCATCGGCCTGCGTGGCGATGCCGACCAGGACTCCAGCCGTGGCGTCAACGTTGACCAGGCTTTCATCGAACTCGGCGGCCTGAAGGTCGGTCAGTTCTACAACTGGTGGGATGACGGTCTCTCTGGCGAAACCGACACGCTCTCTACGAACTCCAAGTTCAACTCCATTCGTTACACCTACGACGCAGGTTCCTTCTGGGCTGGCGTTTCGGTTGACGAACTGGAAGGCACGGGCTCGAAGTTCGTAACGATCAACGCTGCTGGTACGGCCGCTCGCGCTCTGGAAGCTGACAACAACGTCGGTATCTCCGCTGGTATCGGTGCGAAGCTCGGCGCTGCATCGCTGCAGTTCATCGGTGGCTACGACGTAGACCAGGAAGAAGGCGCTCTCCGCCTCATCGCTACGGCTGACAT
>NZ_JAQKGP010000080.1:0-829 GCF_027956525.1 Agrobacterium sp. ST15.13.013 | reverse complement strand
CGAGCCGAAGGAGCTTCATGATATCCGGACCGGCACCTTCGCGGTCGGGACAAACAACCAATACTTCACGAACCTCGACTTCGTGAACGGCATGCTGCGCGACCAGTCGATGTACACGTGGTATCCGTTGCTGCTGACGTTCCAGGATGAGCGATTTACCCTCGAGCAGTGCTGCGCACTCGTGCACCGCTTTGACTACGCATACAGCAACTATCTGCGCTACAGCGGCTTGCAGGAAATGGGCGCTTTTGCCGAAGCGATCACCAAATATCTTCCGACGGCTGGTAGCCGCGACGAGGCGGTTGAGGCCGTCAAGGCGTTCCTGGGTTACCTCAACCGTTTGGCCGCCTGGTCATTCCATTACTTCCCTTGGAGCATCGGAAAACATCTCACTTACGAGACCCCGGAAGGTTCCATCGCGGCCCTGGCCGATCCCTCTCGGCGTGTTCAGATCCGCGACGGTCAAAAGGTACGGCTTACCTGGGAGCCGCTGGGCATCAGCGTCATTGCCTATCTCGCGACGAAGGAAAACCCCGAACTCTGCAACGACCTTATTCAAGCTCTGCCCTTCACGGTTGTTCAGGACCATGCCGTTGTCAGCGGTGAATCCATGTACGCGTGGGCGCCTGTCGTGAGCACCGCAAAGGTTAACGTCAAGGAACGGCAGTGCGATGCTCCGGTCGGCCGTATCCGCTATTCCCAGGGCACCGGCAACAAGGTCATCGTCCAGTATGGTGAAGTCACCGAAGATATTGCGACACCGGTTCTCGGTGAGATCCTGCCGGAGTATGCCGACGATATCTATAAGGTTGGTCGCGCTGTTCTGGAA
>NZ_JAQKGP010000079.1:0-867 GCF_027956525.1 Agrobacterium sp. ST15.13.013 | reverse complement strand
GACGATAGCGTCAGCGGCCTGTGCGCCGGATACTGCTGCGAGAGCCGCAGCGGAGCCGATGAGAAGGCTCTTGATGTTCATGGTTGACCTCCAGTCAAAGTTTTTAAGTGGGTCTGGGTACTTTCGCTGAAGGACAGCATTCCCTGCCCCATTCCCGTGTTCTTAGAAGCCAAACGATCCACCGCCTCGCTTCTGGTGGTGAAAATACAAAAGGTTTCGCCGCATGCAATCGCCAACATCCGATAAATAGCATTTACGTATATGCTTCATTTCGATTTGTTGCGGAAACAACACACCAAGCGCAGCCACCCCGCAGGCGGCTTTACCATGCGTTAAGAAATTGCTTGAAAATCCGTTAGTTAGTTAGACTAACGAGATATTTACAAACTGCCGGCTTTTTCGGAGAAACCTTGCCTCGTCGGGCAAGAGAGGTGGAAACCGTCGCATCCTTACACCCCTGCATCTGACACACCTTCACAGCGCGCGTGGAGAGACTAGGGAAAAGCCAAGCCGTTTGACACCGATTTTCCACGCAACGATTCGAGGGACCAACGTCGTATCGATCGCGTCTATTCGCTCGGGGTATCTGATGTGATGAGGCGGCGTCGCATTCGACAATTGGCTTTCATGATCGGCAGCAGCCGATTTGTTGCGCGCGCCAATTCGAAACGGACGGAAGAACAGGTGACAAGCGGCGACAGTCGCCAAAGCGCTCCGGCAGCTGTCTTGAAGTGAAGGATCGGGCGGGCTGGAATTTCCGGTCTTGCGTGTCCGACTTGAGAGATAGGTGACGTTTTGTACCGGAGACATGGGTAACACTTTTCGCTTTGCGGGAGGTGTTGATGCCGTGGAGAGAGACTTCGGTTA
>NZ_JAQKGP010000078.1:0-935 GCF_027956525.1 Agrobacterium sp. ST15.13.013 | reverse complement strand
TCACCATCTCGAGAGCGGTCTGTTCAGGAGCAGGTTTCTTCAACATGTCCCAATGAATCATAAACCCCCAGCTCACGCCAGGGGTTTGTCAGCAGTCTGAGGCGACCGTCAAAGCGGTCGCCTTTTTCGTTTCAGGGCCTTTTCCGCGTCAGAGACTGCGGATTGGCTTAAAACACGAACATATAAAGCAGAATGATCACGAAGATCGGAACGCCCATAGCCCACAATGCAATACCCTTCAGCATGTTATCCTCCATTGTTGTATGGTTGAATAACGACTGAGGCGGCTTTCCGATCCATGCCGCTCTCCTGATTTTTACGGGTTGTTTCTCGGCGGCAGAAAAAGCTGTTTGTTCATTCGACGTTCATGCACGAAAGGCGAATTTGGATGCGGTCGCTCCGCCAAGCGGCCCAACAGAGGCTCGTTGTTTGAAAAAGCAGCGGGCCTCTTTTTTGATCGCGATAAGTTGATCGCGACGAGGCCCCTGAAACTCAGGGCCCATGACGGTGAGGGATAACTTCTTGGATTGTGAAGAAGAATTGAGACTTCTAAGACGGTTCCTGTCGCGCGTCCCCTGAAACAGGCCGCGACATTGAGGCCTGGCGCTTGGCGGAGCGACGGGCCTCTTTTGCTGGTATGCCGTGTGGCGACACCAAAAGCCCGCCGAAGCGGTCCATCCCTATTTTTTGAAGGCGCTTATTCGCACCTGCGCCCGGATTTCGAGAAGTAAGGGCGAATGCAGTCCAACCGGCGCGGCTTTTGACAGCCCGGTTCTGTGCGAGATTTCGATCTTGGAAGTTTCGGGATGAGTTGCAAGCCGCTGTAGCTATTGGGCTGTCCGACTTGAGAGATAGGTGACGTTTTGTACCGGAGACATGGGTAACACTTTTCGCTTTGCGGGAGGTGTTGATGCCGTGGAGAGAGACTTCGGTTA
>NZ_JAQKGP010000007.1:0-214644 GCF_027956525.1 Agrobacterium sp. ST15.13.013 | reverse complement strand
TCACCATCTCGAGAGCGGTCTGTTCAGGAGCAGGTTTCTTCAACATGCCCCAATGAATCATAACCCCCCAGCCCACGCCAGGGGTTTGTCAGCAGTCTGAACCCGCCGGTAACGGCGGGGTTTTTTTTGGCCTCTCCGCCGTCTTCCTTATGAAAGTTGGCTCAGTGCATCTTCACCGGCGTGCTGAACCGGCTGGGTTCGATGGCCGCGGCACCGGGCTTGAAGCTCGCGGAGGTCGCGGAAGCCGACATATCGTTGCTGAGCATGCGATTGGCGACAACACGCGGCGCCTTTACCGAGCGTCCGGTCGTACCCTTGTTCTGGTTGAGCGCCCAATCCGAAATAAGATCCTGCGTCAGGCGTCCACCGCCCACCATGGCCTGCTGGGAAACGGCGGCATCCTGTTTGCTCGGGCGCGAACCCTTGGTCGGAAGGCCGGCGCTGAGGCCGCCATTGATGGCAGGCTTCAGGTCGAAAGCATCACCGAAGCCAGCCTGCGGTTCGGCCTTGGCCGTTTCGACGGGCGCAACGGTAACCTTGTGGTTGACGGCGGCCGGGAATGGCGCAGCTGTTGGCATCGCGGCCGACTGGACCTGCGACCGGGCGGCCTGACCGCTCTGTTCAAGAGCGGCAACCACCGTGGGCGAAAGCGTACCCTGTTGCGCCTCGGCGAGATCGTCCTCACCTTCAGGGTCGGCATTGGCCGCCGCCAGCAGGGCTTCCGCCACGGCCGGACGATTGGCGGGAACCGGAACAGAGGCGAGTTCGCCGGTTGCAACCGGTGTCGCACCCTCGACAGAAGCCGTCAGGATCGATCCTTCCGCATCACCTCTCATGCCGCGCGGGCCGAGAAGCGTGGGCACCGGAACGGATACCTCAGCCAGATCGGCAAATTGCTGGCGCTCGGCAGGCGCGGAAGCCGGCGTCGGTGTGGTCGCCGCCTGCAGGGCATCCTGCGCGGCATTGCGAGCCGGAGAATAAAGCGCCGTCGCAAGGCCGGTATTGGCCGGCGGCTGATTGCCGAAGGCGGGTCGGGCCGTCGGCAGCGGCGCATCGTTTACACCCGGAAGCGTCTGTGCCGAAGCAACTGCAATCGTGGGTTCAGGCTCCGGAGCCGCCGGGCGAGCAACGGCGGGGCGCTCTGCGGGCGCCGGCGCTGCGATGCTATCTGGATCTTCATCCTCGTCACCGCCGCCAAAGAGGGCCTGCAACAGCGTCTTGCGCTTGCCGCCGCCAGATGAGGCAGGGCCTGCACCGGCGCTGGAAGCAACCTGAATGGAGGAGGAGCTGACGCGCTTCTTGTAATCGGCAAGCGCCTGCTCATAACCGGGAAGCGGCTTGCCGTCGGAAGGAAGATGCAGCGTATTGCCGTTCGGGAAGATGCGGACGAGTTCTTGGCGGCTCATGCGCGGCCAGGCGCGAACGCCGCCGACATCCATGTGCACGAAGGGAGAGCCTGAGGTCGGATAAAAGCCGACGCCGCCGATCTGCATCTGCATGCCGATTTCGCGAAGACGGGCAAGCTTCACACCGGGGATATAAAAGTCCATGGCCTTGCCGAGCATATGCTGGCTTTTTTCCGCAACGCCCTTCGTGCGTGAGCGCAGCAGACCATTGGTCTCGGGCGAACGGAAGGCCGAAACAACGTTGATATAGTCAGTCGCGCCACTGCGGCGATAAACTTCCCAGACGAGATCGAAAAGGCGCGGATCCATGCGTGTCGGCTGGTTGCGACGCCAGTCGCGCAGGAATCGGTTCAGCTCCTGCAGACCTTTCTGATCATATTTTCCATTGCGCTTGAAGGTGATGACCGCCTTTTCGCGTGTATGGATATAATACAGTTTGAGGCTGCGCGTTTCGGCGGCGGCTTCCGTCGCCGAAATACCTACGAAAGGCATTGCGGCGAGCATCAGGCAGGCAAAGGTGACAGCGCGTGCCGACAGCTTCGTGCATATATCCTTGATCAAGCCGCGCGCGACCTTGGTCGAAAGCGCGTTATTCCGATGCAGATATGGCAATTCGATCCCCGCCTGGAAGACAATTTCTGTCACATTGCCTCAAATGAACGTCAAATACGGTGACACGATGGCAAAATTGCCACACACATACAACCTTCCTCTATATAGTGAATCAGCCACTAACAAGAGGTTTATAGACGGTAAGCGGATATCCTTGCTCAGAAGTTAACGAATTTTGCGATCTGCCTCCAAATGCGGGGTTTGTGCCGTTAGGCTGCATCTCGAAGGGGATCGTCGGGATCGATGCCATAATCCTTCAGCTTGCGATAGAGCGTCGAGCGGCCAATGCCGAGCTTTCTGGCGACCTGGCTCATCTGGCCGCGATAGAAGCGCAGAGCGAAACGGATGAGTTCTTCCTCGATTTCTGCCAGTTTGCGGATGTTGCCCGATTCATCCATGCTGGAGATCAGGTTTCCGCCCCGGTAGATGGTGGTGGAAATATCCGATGGCTCCTCGATGACGGCATGGCTTTCAGCAACCGCCGGCGGGGGCGGTGAATAGGCCGCAAGCTTCAGCGACGCCCCTGAAGGCGAGCGAATGACATCGTCCGCGTCGTCGCCGGTCGAAAATTCCGGCAGTTGCAGGGCGATCTGCGGAAAATCGGAATCTGACAGTTCCTCACCCTGCGACAGCACCACGGCGCGGAAGACGGCGTTTTCGAGCTGACGGATATTACCCGGCCAGTCATAGGCCGTCAGCAGCGCCAGCGCGCTGGCGTCAAGGCCAACAGGATTGGGCAATTTCTGTTCCGCCGAAAAGCGCTCGGCGAAAACGCGCGCCAGATGGGGAATATCTTCCTTGCGGCGGCGCAGCGCCGGAATGGTGATCGGGAAGACGTTGAGGCGATAATAAAGGTCCTCGCGGAATCGGCCTTCCTTCACCTCTTCGATGAGGTTCTTGTTGGTGGCGGAAATCAGCCGCACATTCACCTTCTGCACCCGTGCGGAGCCGACGGTTTCGATTTCGCCTTGCTGGACCGCGCGCAGCAGCTTCACCTGCACATCCAGCGGCAGATCGCCGATTTCATCGAGGAACAGCGTGCCGCCGTCCGCCTCCATGAATTTGCCGACATGTTTTTCCGTCGCGCCCGTGAAGGCTCCCTTTTCATGGCCGAAGAGGATACTTTCCACGAGATTATGGGGAATGGCGCCGCAATTGACGGTAATGAAGGCCTTATTCGCCCTGTCTCCGGCCGACTGGATGGCGCGGGCGACCATTTCCTTGCCCACACCGGATTCGCCTTCCAGCACCACGGGAATGCTGGACTGGGCAGCGCGCTGCGCGAGTTCGATAACCCTCAGCATTGCCGGGCTTGCGGAAACGATATCGGTAAAATTCACTGCATTGCTCCGTCCGCGCCTTCCCGTGCGGGCTTTTGCCTCTCTCCTGTCGAGCTTGAGCGCATTGGAGATGGCAGCGCCGATCCTTTCCGGCGAAACCGGCTTGACGACGAAATCGAAAGCGCCGGCGCGCATGGCCTGCACGACGGTATCGATGCCGCCCTGACCGGTCTGAACGATGACAGGAACATCGGTGCCGACTTCGCCGATAGCTTTGAGAAAGGTAAGCCCGTCCATTTCAGGCATCATGAGGTCGAGGACAATGACGTTGATCTCGCCGCTATATTGCTTGAGCAGTTCCAGCCCCGCCTTGCCGTTTTCGGCAAGCAAGGCGAGATGCCCATAACGTTCCACCGCATTTTTGAGCAGGCGGCGCTGGACGGGATCATCGTCTATCACGAGAACATGCGCGGTCATTTTTAGCTCCGGTTTCCGGTTTATGGACCTGCTTCATGCGGTCCCTTATTCCGCACTCTGGCATGGGAGACTTGAACATCCAGTTTTGAGAATTGCTTGCATTTTATCCATTGCCGCGGGAAACAAGGTCCCCATATGCTTCGCACGCATAATCAGAAGGACACGTTCGATGACCCTCAACCGCCCGACCCCGCAACACGTCTTCTCCCTTGCCGAAACCGCCGGTCCGGCGCTTGGCGACCTTCCCGGCTGGAAGCTGACGGACCTCTATCCATCGGGGGATTCGCCAGAATACAAGGGCGATCTCGATAAGGCGATGTCGATGGCGGCGGCTTTCGAGGAGAAATGGAAGGGCAGGCTTGAAGCTGCCGCAAAGGCGACGGGCGACAAGGGCATCGGCGCGGCGCTCAAGGAATATGAAGCGCTGGATGATCTCATCGGCCGCATCGGCTCCTTTGCCGGGCTCACCTATTTTTCCGATACGTCGAACCCGGCAAACGGCAAGCTTTACGGCGATGCCCAGGCGAAGCTGACGGATATTTCCTCCCACCTCCTGTTCTTCACCCTTGAGCTCAACCGCATCGATGACGCCACAATGGACGCCTGCATGGCGAATGACGCAGTAGCGGGTCACTACCGCCCCTGGCTGGTGGATTTGCGCAAGGACAAGCCGCACCAGCTCGACGACCAGCTGGAACAGCTTTTCCTCGAAAAATCGATGACCAGCGCAGCGGCCTTCAACCGCCTGTTCGATGAAACGATGGCCGATCTGCGTTTCGACATAGACGGTGCGAGCCTGCCGCTGGAAGTGACGCTCAACATGCTGCAGGAGCCGGAGCCGGAAACCCGCAAGAAGGCGGCTCAGGCGCTGAGCGCCACCTTCAAGGACAATCTGCGCGTCTTCACGCTCATCACCAACACGCTCGCCAAGGACAAGGATATTTCCGACCGCTGGCGCAAATTCGAAGATATTGCCGATAGCCGTCATCTCGCCAACCGCGTCGAGCGCGAAGTGGTCGATGCTTTGGCCGCGGCGGTCAAGAAAGCCTATCCGCGCCTCTCTCATCGTTATTACGCCATGAAGGCGAAATGGCTCGGCATGGAGCAGATGAATTATTGGGACCGCAACGCGCCGCTTCCCGATACGTCGAACACGATCATCCCTTGGGATGAGGCAAAGGACACGGTGCTTTCCGCCTATGGTAGTTTCGCCCCCGAGATGGCCGATATTGCCCGTCGTTTCTTCGATGAAGAGTGGATCGACGCCCCCGCGCGCCCCGGCAAGGCGCCGGGCGCCTTCGCGCATCCGACCGTGCCTTCGGCCCATCCCTATGTGCTGGTCAACTATCTCGGTAAACCGCGTGACGTGATGACGCTTGCCCATGAGCTTGGTCACGGCGTTCATCAGGTTCTGGCCGGCGAACAGGGCGCCTTGATGTGCGCCACGCCGCTGACGCTTGCCGAGACAGCCTCCGTTTTCGGGGAAATGCTGACCTTCCGCAAGCTGCTTGACGACACCAGAGACATCAGGGAACGCAAGGCCATGCTCGCCCGCAAGGTCGAGGATATGATCAACACGGTCGTGCGCCAGATCGCTTTTTATGAATTCGAGCGCAAGCTGCATACCGCCCGCAAGCAGGGCGAGCTGACTTCCGGGCAGATCGGCGAATTGTGGCTGTCCGTTCAGGCCGAGAGCCTTGGTCCGGCGATCCGGATTTCCGAAGGCTACGAGACATGGTGGACCTACATCCCCCATTTCATTCACTCGCCCTTTTATGTTTATGCCTACGCCTTCGGCGACTGCCTGGTGAACTCGCTCTATGCGGTTTATCAGAAGGCCGAGACGGGCTTTCAGGAGAAATATTTCGAGCTTCTGAAGGCGGGCGGCACCAAACACCATTCGGAGCTTCTGAAACCCTTCGGCCTCGACGCGACCGATCCCTCGTTCTGGGACAAGGGGCTTTCGATGATCGAAGGGCTGATCGACGAGCTGGAAGCGCTGGATAACAAACAGGCTTAATCTCTCCCGCCGGCAGGGCTATCCTATTTCGGACAAGCTTTGCCGGTTGATATTGCCGGCGGAAACACCGGTAAACAATTCAGGCGACGAGCACAGGCAATGAAACGCAAACCCGCCGATCTGACCTTGAGGGAAACCTTGCGCTGGGAGCCGCAGACCGGCTTTCAGCGCATCGACCAGCATATGCGCCGATTGCTGCGCTCGGCCGACGCGCTCGGTTTTCGCGCGCCGGTCAATGCGCTTCAGGTGCTGGAAAAGAAGGTGGGCGGCGAAAAGCCGCTCTGTGTCAGGCTGGTCATGAACTACAAGGGCGAACTCGACGTCGAAACCGCCGACTTCCAGCCCTTGCGGCAGGATACCGTCTGGCGGGTTCGCATCGCCCGGCAGACCACGCTCGATTCTTCCGACACCTTCTATCGTCACAAGTCCTCACGCCGCGAGCCCTATGACGCCGCCCGGGCCGAATTTTCAGCCGGAGAGGCCGACGAGGTTCTGCTCCTCAACGAGCGCGGCGAGTTGTGCGAGGGATCGTCGACCAGCATTTTCGTCGAAATGCCGGATGGGCAATTGCTGACGCCGCCGCTCGACAGCGGCATTCTGCCGGGGGTGCTGCGCGCCGATCTGATCCGCGACCGCAGGGCGCGCGGACAGTCGCTGAAACCGGACGACATTGCTGGCCGGAAACTCTTCGTCGGCAATTCGCTGCATGGATTGATTGCGGCGGAACTCGTCTAAGCAGTCACCGCCAGAAGCCGGTCGCGGCCTTTGTCCTTGGCCGCATAAAGAGCCTGATCCGCCCGCATGAAAACATCATCCGTGCTTTCCGGTGCGCGATACACCGTCAGCCCGGCCGAGCAGCTGTAGGAAAAATCCGGGAATTCAGAGAGGGGTCTCGAAAGACGCACCTTCTGCAGCAGCCGTTCGACGATCTCCCGGCCCTCGACCACCGTGCTGCGCGGCAGGACGAGCATGAATTCCTCGCCGCCGATCCTGCCGAAACAATCCACCCGCCGGATGACGGAATGGGCGATGCCGACGAAATCGCGAAGCACCGCATCCCCGCATTTATGGCCGAAACGATCGTTGATCTGCTTGAAGAAATCGATATCGAGCGTGCACAGGCAAAAGGGCGTTTCCAGCCCCTTGGCAACCCGTTCCACCTGCAGAGCCAGCTTGGCGAAGACGAAGCGGCGGTTTGCGGTCCCGGTCAATTCATCCGTCTGCGACGCGCGCACCGCCAGATCCCTGTCCTGTCGTAGCGTCCTGTAACCTTGGCGCAATTCGGTAACGTCGCTTGCGACACACAGCATCCAGCCATCCTGCTGCACCGTTTCCGTCATCCAGAACCAGCGGCCGTCATCCATGTCCATCTCAAAGGCGCGATAAGGCAGCTTGCCGCGTCGGGATTGCGCCGACAACAGCCACCCCTCGAAATCATTGTTGCGGACGACGACGCCGCTGCGCAGCCGATGGTTCAACCGCATGATGTCCGCCCAGGTCGGAAAATCGCCGGCAGCAAGCTGAAAGCTTTCCCGAAACGACGGATTGGCATGGCGCAACCGATCCTCGGAATCGTAAAGGGCAATAAGAACGGGGGTGGCGCTCTGAAGCGCTGCGACACGCTCGATAAGATTATTCAACGGGCAACTCCCCTGCGATGGCGAAAACTCCCCCGTCGTCATCCGGCCAAAGCCCCCAAGCCTTTGGACATAGAGAGGAAAAGAAGAACTTAATTATAAACGCACTCTCTAAAATGCGAAGAGGCAGAATGCGGTGGAAAGGATGCCCGAGCCCGTCCTGTCATAACCATCGTCATATGTCCGTCATCCACCTGCCCTTTATTGTGGCACGCTTTTGTGATCTAGCTTACTTATTGGCTGAAAAAGGAAAATTGACGAATGACGGATGCAAACCACCCGATTTACGGCGATATTGACGGCCCCATCATCATGATCGGCTTCGGCTCCATCGGGCGCGGTACTCTTCCGTTGATCGAACGTCATTTCAATTTCGACAGGACCCGGCTCGTCGTCATCGACCCGCGCGAGGACATCGCCGCCTTTCTGGCCGAAAGGAACATCCGCCATATCCAGACGCATCTGACCAAGGAAAATTACCGCGAGATTTTGAAGCCGCTCCTCAAGGGCGTTCAGGGCCAGGGCTTCTGCGTCAATCTTTCGGTCGATGCCGCCTCCGTCGATCTGATGCGGATTTGCCGCAAGCATGGCATGCTTTACATCGACACGGTCGTCGAACCCTGGCCCGGGTTTTATTTCGACGCCGATGCCGACAATGCGGCCCGTACCAACTATTCGCTACGCGAGACCATGTTGAAGGAAAGGGCGCGCAAGCCGGGCGGAACGACGGCGGTTTCCACCTGCGGCGCCAATCCGGGCATGGTGTCTTGGTTCGTGAAACAGGCGCTCGTCAATCTCGCCAAGGATACCGGCCACGACATCGAGGAGCCACAGCCACATGATCGGGAGGGCTGGGCAAAGCTGATGAAGCGGCTTGGCGTCAAAGGCGTTCACGTGGCCGAACGCGACACCCAGCGGGCGAAGGAACCCAAGCCCTTCGGCGCTTTCTGGAACACATGGTCCGTTGAAGGTTTTATCGCGGAGGGTTTTCAGCCCGCCGAACTCGGCTGGGGAACACATGAAAACTGGATGCCGAAAAACGCGAAAAAACAGAAAAAGGGAAGCAAGGCGGCGATCTATCTCGACCAGCCCGGCGCCAATACGCGGGTGCGGACATGGTGTCCGGGTCTGGGTCCGCAATATGGATTTCTCGTCACGCATAACGAAGCGATTTCGATTTCCGACTATTTCACCGTCCGCAACGATGATGGCGACGTGACGTATCGGCCGACCTGCCATTATGCCTATCATCCCTGCAACGACGCCATTCTTTCCCTGCATGAACTTTTCGGCAATGGCGGCACCCCTCAGCCCATCCAGCATGTGCTTACCGAAGACGAGCTTGTCGACGGCGCCGATGAACTCGGCGTTCTTCTTTATGGCCATGACAGGAATGCCTATTGGTATGGGTCGCGGTTGAGCCTGCAGGAGGCGCGTTTGCTTGCGCCCAGCCAGAATGCCACCGGATTGCAGGTCAGTTCCGCGGTTCTGGCCGGCATGGTCTGGGCAATCGAAAATCCTGAAGCCGGCATCGTCGAGGCGGATGAAATGGATTACCGCCGTTGTCTCGAGGTGCAGCGCCCCTATCTCGGACCCGTGGAGGGCCATTATACCGACTGGAAACCGACCGATGGCCGCCCCGGCCTGTTTCCCGACAACATCGATACGTCCGACCCCTGGCAGTTTCGCAACATCCTCGTGCGCTGACGGGACGGAGTCTCATATTTGTCACGCAGAGGCTTTCCTGAATGACGTCAGGAACCGGGGAGAGCGAGCAACGTTGCCTTGAAATAAGAAACGCTTCACGGCATGGTCGAAGCATAGAAAGTTTCATCGAATCGCAGGAGAACAGGCTCATGAACTTCAAGACAAGCGCTGCTTTGCTTTCAGCCGCCATAGCGGTGTCTTCATGCGTCGCGCCGGGACCCTCGCAGCAGTCCTCGATGGCGCCTTCGCTTTCCCGCGGCCCGGCCGTCGACGGTCGCTGGATCGACCGTAACGGCATCGTATCGACCTTCCAGAACGGCGCCTTCTCCACCCGTTCGACCGACACCAACACGCTTCTGGCCTCCGGCACCTATGTCACGATTTCGCCGACGCTTTACGAAATCAACATGACCTCGCTGGTGCGCAACACGCAGTCGCGCGTAAACTGCGCCCTCGTCTCCCCGTCACAATTGAACTGCACGACGGATACGAACAGCCAGTTCTCGCTAACGCGCCAGGGCTGATAACGTTATCTTTTCAAAAAGATGATCTTCTAAAACGCACGCCTTGAGCGTGCGTTTTCGTTTATTGCGCACCCGTCATAATTTCGCTTGCGGCGATTGCCGCTAAATGGAAACATCGCGCTTTGAAAGACTGACATGATTTCAGATTAGGAAATGAGCACGGCTGGAGGATGATCGACCGGCCCGGGCTTCCGCTTTGAACAGGAGAGAGGGACCATGAAGAAAATTTTGGGACTGGGCATGCTGAGCGTTTCGGCGATAACGCTTTCTGCCGGAGCGGCTCTAGCCGATTACGAGCTCAACATTCTTCACATCAACGATTTTCACTCCCGTATCGAATCGATCAACAAGTTCGACTCGACCTGCTCGGCGGAGGAAGAAGGCAAAAACGAATGCTTCGGAGGCGCCGCCCGCCTTCTGACCGCAATCAATCAGACCCGTGACGCCCTGAAGGCCGACGGCAAGAACGTCCTCCTGCTCAATGCCGGCGACAATTTCCAGGGATCGTTGTTCTACACCACCTACAAGGGCACCGTGGAAGCGGAAGTTCTGAACGCCATGAAGTTCGACGCCATGACCGTGGGCAACCATGAGTTCGACGACAGCGAAGACGGGCTTGCCGGCTTCCTCGACAAGGTGCAGTTCCCCGTCGTGACCGCCAATGTGGTGGCCACCGCCGCCTCGAAAATCGGTGACCGCGTCAAGCCGTCCATCGTGCTCGAAGTCGGCGGACAGAAAATCGGGATTGTCGGCGCTGTCGCCAACGATACGGCAGAACTGGCAACGCCCGGTCCCAATATCACCATCGCCGAAGATGTCGCGAAAATCAGCGAGCAGGTGCAAAAGCTGAAGCAGGACGGCGTCGACAAGATCATCGCCCTCACCCATGTCGGCTATCCGCGCGATCTCGAATTCATCGCCAAAATCCCTGACGTCGACGTCGTGGTCGGCGGCCACACACATACGCTGCTTTCTAACACCGACCAGAAGGCCGAAGGCCCCTATCCGACCCTCGTCGACAATCCCGGTGGCTACAAGGTTCCGGTCGTTCAGGCCGGGCAGTACAGCAAATATCTGGGCGACCTCAAAGTGGTCTTCGACGACAGCGGCGTGGTCAAGGAAAGCAAGGGCGATCCCATCCTGATCGACTCCTCCTTCAAGCCCGATGAAGCCACGCTAAAGCGCATCGATGAGTTGAAGGCGCCGATCGAGACTCTGAAATCGAAGGTTGTCGGCTCCTCGGAAGGCCCGATCGAGGGAGACCGCAAGGTTTGCCGTGTGAAGGAATGCTCCATGGGGAATCTGGTGGCCGATGCGACGCTCGCCCGCGTCAAGGATCAGGGCGTGACCATCGCTTTCGCCAATAGCGGCGGCCTGCGCTCCTCCATCGATGCCGGCGATGTCTCCATGGGCGAAGTGCTGACGGTTCTGCCATTCCAGAACACGGTCGCGACCTTTCAGCTGAAGGGCGAGGATATTCGCGCCGCTCTCGAAAACGGCGTCAGCCAGATCGACGACGGCGCCGGTCGTTTCATGCAGGTTTCCGGCCTGAAATATTCCTTCGACCGCTCCAAGCCGGCCGGCAGCCGGGTCGTTTCGGTCGAGGTCAAGGAAGGCGACGCCTTCGTGCCTCTCGACCCCGCCAAGACATATATCGTCGCGGCCAATAATTACGTACGCACCGGCGGCGACGGCTTCAAGGTCTTTGCGACCAAGGCAGTCAACGCCTATGACTTCGGCCCCAACCTTGAGGAAGCCGTTGCGGCCTACATCACCGCCAACAGCCCCTATAAGCCCTACACGGATGGCCGCATCAGCGAAGTGACGCCTGCCGGTTATGTCGCTCCGGCAAAGCCTGCGGCACCCGCGCCGGCCGCAACCGCACCTGCGCCGGCCACCACACCGGCCCCCGCTCCCGCGGCACCCGCCGCCACTGCACCTGCTCCCACAGTACCGGCCGCCACGGCACCGGCCACGACGACGCCCGCCGCAACCGCTGCTGCCGCCAGCAAATATGTCGTTGAAAAGGGCGACTCGCTCTGGAAGATCGCAGCGGAGAAATATGGCGACGGCGCTCTCTGGAGCAGAATTGCCAAGGCAAACACGCTGAAGCATCCGAACCACATCGAGATCGGTGAGGAACTGGAACTGCCGGCTCAATAAGCCGAACGGGAACAGACAGGGCAATTTGCCGCAGACAGGAAGCCGGCCCTCGGATATCGGGGCCGGCTTCCTATTTTCCTTTTAAAACAAATCGTTACGGATCAAATTTTTGCAAGGGACCGCGCGTGGCTTTCTCCCCCCGGGAAATAGCCTTCACCGGTAGTTTAATCCTGAAAAATTTCGTCTAGAACACGTGAACGAATAGACCGCACGAGCGTATAGCTCGGGCATCGTCGGCCCAAACCCCGCCGCGGTTGGCGTTCGGCGCGCATCAACAGAAGATGGAGCGTTTCAGCCCTTATCCGGAACGAACCGCTCCTCACGCAAACAGTCAGAGTTTCAGGGTGTCATTCATGGCGACAGAACTATCCGCACTCCCCGCAAACCATCCCCGCACGGCATTTGGCAAGGTCGGCGTCCTGCTGGTCAATCTCGGCACGCCTGACGGTACGGATTATTGGTCGATGCGCCGTTATCTGGCGGAATTCCTGAGCGACAAGCGGGTAATCGAATGGTCGCGTCTCTACTGGTATCCGATACTTTACGGCATTGTCCTCAACAAGCGCCCGCAGAAAGTCGGCAAGGCCTATGAGGAAATCTGGAACCACGAGCGCAACGAAAGCTATCTGCGCACCTATACACGCAGCCAGGGCGAGTTGCTGGCGGAAGCGCTGAAAGACCTGCCAAATGTTGTGGTCGACTGGGGCATGCGTTACGGCCAGCCCTCCATCGCCTCGAGGATCGACGCGCTGAAGGAACTGGGCTGCGAAAAAATCCTGCTCTTCCCGCTTTATCCGCAATATGCTGCGTCGACGACGGCAACTGTGAACGACAAGGCTTTCGAACACCTGATGAAGCTGCGCTGGCAGCCAGCCATCCGCACCGTCCCGCCATATCATGACGATCCGGCCTATATCGAGGCGCTTGCCGCCTCGGTGAAAAACCATCTGGCGACGCTGGACTGGGAACCGGAAATGCTGATCACGTCATTCCACGGCATTCCGAAATCCTATTTCAAAAAAGGCGATCCTTATTATTGTCACTGCCAGAAAACCGCCCGGCTGCTGCGCGAGGCGCTGGGGCGTACAGAGAAAAATTTCATGATCACCTTCCAGTCGCGTTTCGGGCCGGAGGAATGGTTGCAGCCCTATACCGACAAGACCGTGGAAAAGCTGGCGTCGGAAGGCGTCAAGCGCATCGCCGTGATGAATCCCGGCTTCGTTTCGGATTGTCTTGAGACACTGGAAGAAATCGCCGGTGAAGCGGGCGAGATTTTCCTGCATAATGGCGGAGAGAAATTTACCCATATTCCCTGCCTGAACGACAGTGCCGAGGGCATGAATGTTCTCGAAAAGGTTGTTAGACGGGAGTTGCAAGGGTGGGTGTAATCTTGCCATAACGATGCCGGGCTAAAACCCGCATGGTTCTGATCTGGAGGAAAAGTAATGATTGCATTGGGCGGTTTCGATATCGTCGTGCTGGCGGCAGTGGTTCTGGTCATTCTGGTGCTGTTTGCCGGCATCAAGACCGTGCCGCAGGGATATCGCTACACGGTTGAACGTTTCGGGCGTTATACCCGCACGCTCGAACCGGGCCTTAACCTGATCATACCCTTCTTCGAGCGTATCGGCGCCCGCATGAATGTGATGGAACAGGTGCTGGATATCGCCACCCAGGAAGTCATTACCCGCGACAATGCCAGCGTTTCTGCCGATGCGGTGGCCTTCTACCAGGTTTTGAACGCCGCGCAGGCCGCCTATCAGATCGCCAATCTGGAAAACGCCATCCAGAACCTTACCATGACCAATATCCGCTCGGTGATGGGCTCGATGGACCTCGACGAGTTGCTGTCGAACCGTGACGCCATCAACGATCGCCTGCTGCGCGTGGTCGATGAGGCCGTCGGGCCATGGGGTATCAAGGTCACCCGCATCGAAATCAAGGACATCGCGCCGCCGAAGGATCTCGTCGATTCCATGGCGCGGCAGATGAAGGCGGAGCGCGAAAAACGCGCACAGGTGCTGGAAGCCGAAGGTGCCCGCAACGCCCAGATTCTGCGCGCGGAAGGTGCAAAGCAATCCGCCATTCTTGAGGCCGAAGGCCAACGCGAGGCGGCGTTCCGCGACGCCGAGGCGCGCGAACGTCTGGCCGAGGCCGAGGCCAACGCCACCCGCATGGTCTCGGAAGCCATTGCCGCCGGCAATGTCCACGCCATTAACTATTTTGTCGCCCAGAAATACACCGAGGCGCTCGCCGAGATAGGCACCGCGAAGAATTCCAAAATCGTGCTGATGCCGATGGAGGCTTCGGCGCTGATCGGTTCCCTCGGCGGTATCGGCACGATTGCGAAAGAGGTTTTCGGCGAAAGGGGCGACGCACCGACTGCGCCTGCCACCTCCACGGCGTCCCGCTCCGTGCCGCCGACGCGACCCTCCGGCCAGAGCATCAACGTCACGATCCCTGGTAATCCATTCGGTTCTTCGTCGGAGAAATGACGATGTTACAACAGCTTGCCACTGAGCTGGGGCCGTGGAGCTGGTGGATCGTCGCCTTCGTGCTTCTGGCCGCCGAACTCATCGCTCCCGGCGTGTTCTTGATCTGGATCGGCCTCGCCGCGCTGGTTATCGGCGCGGTCTCGCTGCTTTTGTGGGATGCTGCATTCTGGGCCTGGCAATTGCAGTTGGTGCTGTTTGCCGCGCTCTCCATCGTTTTCGCCCTGCTCGGCCGGAAATATTTCGGAAGAAACCGGGCTGCAAGCGACGAACCCTTCCTCAACCAGCGGGAGGCAAGCCTTGTCGGACGCACCGCGACCCTTCGGGAACCGATTGTCGAAGGGCGTGGCCGGATCAGGCTGGACGACACATGGTGGCCGGTCAACGGCGAAGACCTGCCGGCCGGCACCCGGGTAAGAATAGCTTCCGCACGCGGACGCACGCTGACAATCGAGCCGCTAGACCGATAAGTTCAAGATCGGCGACAGCTTCAAGCCACGCCAATTCTCAAGAGATCGTGGAAATGCACCAGCCCAATGGGCCGGTTATCCTCATCGATGACAATCAGCGCGCCAATGTGGAATTTTTCCAGCGTCGCCAGCGCACTGGTCGCCAGCACGGATTTTTTGACGGTTTTCGGCGTGCGGGTCATGATGTCATCGACCGTCATCTCGGCGAGGTTGCGCGACAGGTTGCGCGCCATATCGCCCTCGGTGACGATGCCGCACAGGCGGCCATCCTCGTCCAGAACGCCGACACAGCCGAAATGCTTGCGCGAGAGAACACCGACTGCTTCCGGCATGGCCGTTCCCTTGTTGACCAGCGGCACGCGATCGCCCGTATGCATGATATCGCCGACCAGCGTCAGGCTCGCCCCCAGCTTGCCGCCGGGATGGAACACCTTGAAGTCACCGGCAGTGAAATTGCGCGCCTCCAGCAGCGCAACGGCCAGGGCATCGCCCAGCGCAAGCTGCATCAACGTAGAGGTCGTCGGCGCAAGGCCGAGCGGGCAGGCTTCCTGCTCATTGGGAACCAGCAGCACGATGTCGGAAGCCCGCGCCAGCGATGAATTTTCCGAACAGGTGAGCGCGATCAGCGGAATCGAGAAACGGCGGGAATAATTGATGATGCTGCGCAATTCAGCGCTTTCACCACCCTTGGAAATGGCCAGTACCACATCATCGCCGCCGATCATGCCGAGATCGCCGTGATTGGCCTCAGCCGCATGCACAAAAAAGGCGGGCGTGCCGGTGGAAGCGAAGGTGGCGGCAAGTTTTGCGCCTATATGGCCGCTTTTTCCGACCCCGGTAATGATGAGACGGCCGTTCGACTGGCCGATGGTCTCGATCGCCTTGCAGAATGGGTCAGAAAGACCGTTCCTCAGAGCATCCTCGAGGGCGGCAAGGCCAGCCCGCTCCATTGAGATCGTCCGCACGGCGGATTCGATGGCGTTGTCTTCGACCAATTTGACGGCGCGTGTAATCATGGCCGACTGTTACTCTTTCAACCGAAATAAGTCCACTCTTCACCGGCGGGCGCAGGGTTTTAGTAGATACCGCCCGAGAATCTCCAACGGTTTCGGTAAAGCGGCGCCTCGTCAATGACGCCGATCCGGCGGAGAAATCTCCTCCATCGTTCCAAGCCGTTTGAAGGGGATGTTTTCCTCGTCGACCAGATACCGCCCGAGCGTCCTTACCCATGAGACCGAGCCGTCGCTGCGGCGCACGGCGTATTCCTGATTATAAAAACTTGCGGCCTTCAGGGTGATCAATGCCGATTCGATCACGCGGTTTCGATGATCGAGATCCACTTTTTCAAGCATCTGAAAAATGCTGATCCCCTGCATTGCCTGTCGCAGCGGAATCCCAAAGAGTTTGGCACATACTTCGTCTAGATAGAAACGGTCATTGGTAATATCCCAACAATAAAAACCGAGCTGCTTGGTGTTCAAAACCGGATTCATGAAACGATGCTGTCACACAAAATAAAATTCAATACCACTTGCTGGGCAATAGAAGATCAGCCCACATAAACCATAGGGCGATTCCGCACCAAATTGAAACGTTTTAATCTTCTCATATTAGGAATATTTTGCATTCTTGACCATTTTCTTCCAGTCATGGTGACGGGTGTAATCGTCCCACCGGGCCTGATGATCGGCGCCGTTGGCTTTGCGCTCCTACCATAACACCGAAATCCCGGCGATGTTTATCAACTGTTAACCATAAAAAACCTATTGTTAAAGCGATGTTAAAACTTGCGTCGCCTGTCTGGTCCCTGGTTTCTTCACGTCATTTCATCGGCCTATTACTCATCGGGCCTGAGGGGATGTCTTGGTGGCCCTTCGATCCGGCATCGGCCAAACTTGCCGGGTGAAAAGGAATGAACGTGAAGGGCGCCGCCACACGTCTGCCGACGTCGCGGAAAGCAGCAACCCTGCTGCTCGCCTGCACGATTCTTTACCCGCAGGGAAGCGTCTTCGCGCAGACTGCAACGACAGCCATACCTGTCTTGCCGGGCGCCGCTTCTGCCGTCGACGGAGCAGCTTCACCCACACCGGCGACGGACAGCGGGGTGAGCACTGGCACTGGCACTGTCACGGCCACAGCTACGACCACGCCCGCACCACAACTCTGGCGTCCCTCCACCAATCCCGGCGATCCTATTTACGAACAGCAGGACGACGCAAGCCAACCCTCTGCCGAGGCCGAAAACCCCTATGAGCCGACGGTAGACGGTGGCGAAAACCCACGGATAGCGACCGAACCCGGACAGACGCCCGGCATCCGGCTCGGCACGTTCCTGCTGCGACCGTCAATCAGCCAGACGATCAATACGGAAAAGCAGACGAATACCGGCGGCCCCTCCAGACGCAACTATCTGACGACAGGCATACGGGGCACGCTCACCAGCGACTGGTCCCGTCATGCTTTGACGGTGACGGGCGACGGGGCCTGGGAGAGGAACTTCGGCAGCGACAAGGACGGCGAAGAGCCCCGGGCAAGGATAGAGGCCGATCTACGCCTCGATCTCGGTGAAGAAACGACGGCCAATCTCAAGGCCGGTTATGAATTCAGCCGCGAGGACACGACGGACCCCAATGCTCTCACCGGCGCTGCCGTGCAGGGCGGTGAGCACCGCTTCACCACCGGCGCGTCGATAGAGCGGGATTTCGGCAAGCTGCGCGGCCTGGCGGCGCTCGATCTGTCGCGCACGGTCTATACGGATGCGAAAGGCATCGACGGCCGGCCGATCAGCCTCAGCGACCGCGATCAGAACGGCGCGAACCTGCGTGGACGCATCGGTTATGAGTTGTCGCCGGCGCTCATCCCCTTCCTGGAACTGAATGCCGGGACGACCAAATATGACAGGCGTCTCGACAATTCCGGCTATGCCCGTTCCTCCAATGCCTATGGGGCGAAGGTCGGCGCGGAAGTCGATCTTGGCGAGAAGACCCGCGGCGAGGCCGCCATCGGTTATTTGCGCAAGCAATATGACGACGATCGCCTTGCCTCGATCGGCGCATTGACGCTGGATGGCGAGCTCAACTGGTCACCCCAGCGCGGCACGAACGTCAATCTCGGTCTGCGCACGACGATAGAGGACTTCGCCGGCGGACCACAGGGCGGCTGGGTTTCCTATCGGTTGGATGCCGGCCTGACCCACGAATTGCGCAGCAACCTCGTTGCCCGCCTGACGGGACAGGTCGTGCATCGCACATTCCCCTCTTCAGACATGGAAAATGCCGTTGAATATACCGCAGGCGCCGGCCTGACCTGGGGGTTGAACCGCTATCTCGACCTGACGGCGGACGTCAGCTACCAGTGGACACCGGTTTATGACAGCAGCGAGCTACGTGTCGGCGCAGGACTTGTCCTCAAGCGATAGGCTTCGGCCAAAAAGAAATCCCGGCGCTGAGGCCGGGATCCCGTTTCTGTTCTGGTGGATTACTTCAGCCCGTCGATCAGGGCCTTGATCGGCTCTTCGATCGCAGGGCGAATATCGCCACGCTCCAGCGCGAAAGCGACGTTGGCAAGAATGAAACCATCCTTGGCGCCGCAGTCGAAGGTCTGGCCGCGGAAATGATAGCCGGAGAACTGCTGTGATTTGGCAAGTGTCAGCATGCCGTCCGTCAGCTGGATTTCGTTGCCGGCGCCACGCTCTTGATTTTCGAGAATGTCGAAAATCTCGGGCTGAAGGATGTAACGGCCGTTGATATAGAAATTCGACGGCGCCGTACCCTTGGCCGGCTTTTCGACCATTTCCGTGATCTTGAAACCTTCGCCCACGGCGTCACCCACGCCGACGATACCGTATTTATGCGTCTGATCGGGAGCGCATTCCTGCACCGCGATGACGTTGCCCTGGGTCTGGTCGTATAGTTCGACCATGCCCTTCAGGCAGCTTTTCTGCGAATGCATGATCATGTCGGGCAAGAGCACGGCGAAAGGCTCGTCGCCGACGATATCGCGGGCGCACCAGACTGCATGGCCGAGACCAAGCGGCACCTGCTGGCGGGTGAAGCTCGCGGTGCCCGCCTTGGGCAGAAGGCCGGCCAGCAATGTCAGCTCGGCATTCTTGTTGCGCTCGCGCAGCATCTGTTCGAGTTCAAATTGAATATCAAAATAATCTTCGATCACCGCCTTGCCGCGGCCGGTGACAAATACAAAATGCTCAATGCCCGCTTCCGCCGCCTCATCGACGACATATTGAATGACCGGCTTGTCGACGACGGTGAGCATTTCTTTCGGAACCGCCTTGGTTGCGGGCAGGAAACGCGTGCCGAGACCCGCGACCGGAAATACGGCCTTCCGAATTTTCTTCTGTTCTACCACATATCCCTCCTGAGAGATAAAGCTTGATCACAATCCCCGCACGCTGTTGTTATTTCAAAAATAACAACGTTTTGTAAAGGGTGACGCTACCATCTATTAATGGTAAAGAATTTGTTGACGTTCTTTTGTTATCCATGATGACGCCCGATGCGTTTTCGCAATCGAAATGACATTCGAGAGAACGAAAGACAGACGATGACAAAGATGATCCTTTCCGATGTCCGCAAATTCGGCTGCATGGTGGTTGCAGGCCTGGCAATCTCGCTGGCGCCCGTTTCGGCCCGCGCCGATCAAGGATTCCGTCAGTGGATCAACCAGTTCTACGCAACAGCCGCAAAAGAAGGCATTAGCAGAGCGACATATCAGAAGGCCTTTGCCGGTGTCAGCGAGCCGGATCCCGACGCGCTGCGCAAGGCCACCTTCCAGCCGGAATTCACCACGCAAATCTGGGACTATCTCGATTCCCGCGTCAATCCGTATACAGTGCGGATCGGCCGCGAGATGAAGATGAAGCACGCAACGACCCTCAACTGGATCGAGCGTAACTTCAATGTCGACAAGCATATCATTCTGGCCATCTGGTCGATGGAATCGAATTACGGTGCGGTTCTCGAAAAGCCTGAGCGGCTGCACAATATTCCGCAGGCGCTGGCAACACTCGGCTATTCCGACCCCAAACGCGCCAAATTCGCGCGCACGCAATTGATCGCCGCTTTGAAGATTCTCCAGGCGGGCGATGTGACGCCGAAACAGCTGACGGGCTCCTGGGCGGGCGCGATGGGTCATACCCAGTTCATCCCGACCAGCTACCTGCTTTATGCGGTGGATGCGGATGGCAACGGCAAGCGCGACATCTGGCGCTCCATTCCGGACGCGCTGGCGACCGCGGCCAATCTGCTTTCCAAGAACGGCTGGCAGCCCGGACGGACCTGGGGTTATGAAACCGCCGTTCCGCGTGGCGGCGCCCGTTATGAAGGGCAGACCAAGACCATTGCGGAATGGGCGAAGCTTGGCTTCACCCGCCCGAACGGCAAGAACTTCACCCGCGGATCCGATCGCGCCATGCTGAAGTTGCAGGGCGGGGCAAACGGCCCCGGTTTCCTGATGATGAAAAACTTCTTCACCATCAAGAAATACAACGCCTCCGACAGCTATGCGCTCGCCGTCGGCCTGCTTGCGGATGAGATCGCCGGTTATGGCGGTATGCAGCAGAAGTGGCCACGCCCCGATGGGACGCTGGATATTCGCGAAAAATTCGAGCTGCAGACCCGCATGAAGGAACTCGGCTATTATAACGGTGAGGTCGATGGGAACTTCGGCTCCGGGTCGAAAGCCGCAATCAGCGCCATCCAGTCGCGCATGGGTATGGAAACCGACGGCCAGCCGTCGCAGCGGTTGCTGAGAGCCTTGCGTAATTGATAATGTGCCGGTGAATTCGGCGGCTATCAAGAAACGCCGCCGAAATATCCGGAAGGGTTGATGTGATGAGTGGGAAGCCTCAGGTGAAAAACGGAAGAACCGGCTGGCGTTTCTCGGCCGTCCTTCTTTCAGCCGTCCTTACCGTGCCGCTCGTTCCTTCCGAAAGCTTTGCACAGGAGCAACGGCGTACACTGTTTGAAATGCTCTTTGGCAAACCGGTGGGCCGCGACGGCGGATCCGGGCGCGACTACCAGCCCCGCAACCGCCGCGACTTTCCGTCTGCTCCGCGCGAAAGATCGGTCACCCGCCCCCAACCCGCCAGAAAAGCGCCCTCGGTGGTTCAGATGCGGACCGCAAAGCCGGAGCCAGCCGCCAAGCTTGAAAATGCGCGGCGCGTTCTGGTCATAGGCGATTTTCTCGCCGGCGGCATGGGGGACGAACTGGTCAATGCCTTTGCCAATTCGCCTGCAATCGCCGTCGATGTGCGTGCCAACGGCTCCTCCGGCCTCGTGCGTACCGATTATTACGACTGGTTCAAAAACCTTCCGCAGTTTATCAGCGAAACCAATCCGGCTACCATTGTCATCATGATCGGATCGAACGATCGCCAGCAGATGCAGATCGGCGACACCAGGGAAAAGTTCGGCACGGAGGTCTGGTTCAAGGAATATGAACGGCGGATCGACGAGCTGCTGGCGCTTGCCGGACGCCAGAAGGCGCCGCTGCTGTGGGTCGGCCTGCCTGCCTTCCAGTCGCCGTCGCTTTCGGCCGATCTTGTCGGTTTCAACCGGCTTTATCGCAGCCATGTCGAAAAATATGGCGGTGAATTCGTGGACGTCTGGGACGGTTTCGTCGATGAGGCGGGAAAATTCGTCATTACCGGTTACGACATGAACGGCCAACAGGCCCGCCTGCGCGAGGCTGATGGCATAGGCATGACCCAGGCCGGCAAACGCAAGCTTGCATTTTACGTTGAGAAATTCGTGCGCAGACACCTCGATAGCGCCGGACCGGACCTTGTGAAACTGGACGGCAGCAATCTACCGGCACTTACCTCCCTGCCCGCACTCGGCATCGATGCCGGGCAGGTGCGCACCCAGCCTATCAGTCTCACCGATCCCAATCTCGACGGCGGCGACAAGCTGTTAGGCGATGCGCCTTTGGCCGCCGGGCCGACACGCGTCTCCGTGGTGGAATCGCCACGCGAAAGGTTGACCAAGCGCGGCGAGATGGCCGATGCGCCGGCAGGCCGAATCGATGACTATCGTGTGGCGCCCGATACCGCGCAGACAAAACAATAGAGGCTTTCGGAGCGGCCCGACCGCCCCGCAGCGGGCGTAATGTTTAGGCAATCCGCACATGACAGGATAGGTACAGCTTTGCAGGAATGCGGGGTTGGCCATCCGCCATCCCCAGTCCCTTTTTTGCATGGTGACATCGATTTGGCGGCGACGCCTCGCTTGTCCTTAGCGCGAGCGGCGTCGACGTTTTTGCCTTTCGCCGCGCCCCTTCCCGGAAGGGATACCGGACAATACCGAGATGGAATTCATGCGCCTGCTGCTTGTTGAAGACGAACGCGAAATGGCAGCAGCCCTGTCCGCCGCGCTCCACCGGTTCGATATTATCGTGGATACGGTCGGCACGCTCGATCTTGCCCGTCACGCCATCATGGACGGCGTCCATGACCTTGTCGTGCTTGACCGGCAATTGCCCGATGGTGACGGCATCCAGCTTATCGAAGATTTGCGGCTCCTGCCCCTCACCCCGCCCGTCATCGTGCTGACGGCGCAGGGAGCGCTTGTGGATCGGGTGAACGGTCTGAACCTCGGCGCGGACGATTATCTGGCCAAACCATTCGCGGTCGAGGAACTGCTTGCGCGCATCCGCGCCCTGATGCGCCGGCCGGCCGGCGCCGTGACGATGACGGCAAAACTGGGCAGGCTGGAATTCTGCTTCGAAACCCGCGAAGTGCGCATCAAGGGTGAATTCCTTCCGCTGACCAGACGCGAACTGCTGATCCTCGAAGCCCTGTTGCGGCGACAGGGCAGGACGGTGCTGCGCTCATTGCTCGAGGAAGCCGTTTATAATTTCGACGATGAGATCCAGTCCAATGCACTCGATTCCCATATTTCCCGCTTGCGCCGCAAATTGGCGGCCGCGGATGCGGGCCTTGAGGTCCATGGCATTCGCGGCGTGGGTTACCTGCTGAGGGCGACCTCGTGAAGCTGGCCAGAAGAAAATCGCTCAAGCGCCGGCTGACCCTTCAACTGCTGTTGTTCCAGATCGGCAGCCTGTTCTTCGTCACCGCCGCCATGGTTACCTATATGTCGAGCGGCGGTGCAGGCAGCGCGCTGCTCAGCCCGGAGGCGGCCCAGACAACCGCCAACGCGATCATACGGAATGAAGATAATCGGCTGGTTCTCAAAGAAACGCCCGAATTCGTCAAGCTGCGCAGCAATACCTCCGATTTCTGGTTCGTCGCGGTCAGCGAAAACGGTGAGATCGTGCAGGGCGGGCAGGTGCCCGAGGCATTCAGCAATATGGATCAGCAATTGAGCGACATCAGGGTCTCAGACGTGCGCGACGCGGCGCTGTCCTATTCCTACCTCGCCGTGGTGCGAATCGCCGTCGTTCGCCGCGCTTCGGGGCCGGCGGGAGAATTCGTCATGATCGGCAAAGGCGGGCCGTTCAGCATGACGTTACCGGTTTTGTTGTTTTCGAACATCTTGATCATGCCTGTCCTCATTCTCATGTCCATCGTGACGGTCGTGACCATCCCCTGGATCATCCGCAGGGAATTTCGCGCCCTTTCCACCATTGCTCGCACAGCGGAAACCATCGATATCGACAGGCGCGGATACCGATTGCCGGATGGCGATATTCCGAAGGAAGTGCAGCCTCTCGTTCACGCCGTCAACGGCGCGTTGAAGCGGCTGGACGACGGCTACGAACGACACAAGCGCTTCATTCTCGATGCCGCCCATGAATTGCGAACCCCCGTCGCCATTCTCCAAACCCGTGTTGAAACGCTGCTGGACGGCCCGGCCCGCAGTAGAATATTGGCGGATGCCAGCCGTGTCGCCGTGCTGGCCGAACAATTGCTCGATTTGCAGCGCCTTGGCGGGCAGAAGGCCCCTCTGGTCCCGCTTGATCTTGTCAACCTGTGCAGATCGGTCGTCGCTGACATGGCCCCGCTCGCCATATCACAGGGATATGCGCTGTCCTTCGAACCGGAGGAAGAGCCGATCCTCGCCCTTGCAGACCACGCTTCGTTGCAGCGCGCCCTGATGAACATCGTGCAAAACGCCATCGAACATGGCGGCAATCGCGGCACGATCACGATAAGGGTGGCAGCAAACCGGGTGATCGAGATAGCCGACGAAGGCAATGGCATTCCCGAAGAGGACCGGGAACTGGTTTTCGATGCCTTCCACCGCCTGCGACCGAAAGATCGCGGCACCGGGCTTGGGCTCAACCTCGTGCAGGAAATCGTCCGCTATCACGGTGGGGAAATTACCATCAGCGATGCTTCCACCGGTGGCGCCTGCTTCCGTATCACCCTTCCCTATTGCTGAAGAAAAGTCCTCATTTTCGCAACCAAAAGAAAAGGCCTGTTGCATCTGCAACAGGCCTTTTCGGCTCGTGTTACCGTCAGTGCTTAGCGCGGAAGGACGGTCGCACCCATCAGCGCTTCATCGATTGCACGCGCCGCCTGGCGGCCTTCCCGGATCGCCCAGACCACCAGCGATTGACCACGGCGAACGTCGCCCGCCGTCCACAGCTTGTCGACCGAAGTTTTGTAGTCCGTTTCGTTGGCGACAACGTTGGTGGAACCGCGACGGTCGGTGTTGAGCGTCAGCTTGCCTTCCATTTCCTTCAGCACGCTATCGGTAAAGGGACCGGAGAAGCCGATGGCGATGAAGGCGAGATCGGCCTTGATGATGAATTCCGTGCCTGCGATAGGCTTGCGGCGATCATCCACCTGACAGCATTTCACACCCGTCAACACGCCGTCTTCGCCAACGAATTCAAGCGTCGCCACCTGGAACTCGCGCACCGCTCCTTCGGCCTGAGAGGACGAGGTGCGCATCTTGGTTGCCCAGAAGGGCCAGACCGCAAGCTTGTCTTCCTTTTCCGGCGGCATGGGGCGGATGTCGAGCTGGGTGACCTTCACCGCGCCCTGACGGAACGCGGTGCCAACGCAGTCGGATGCGGTATCGCCGCCGCCGACAACGACGACATGCTTTCCACCGGCGAGGATCGGATCGGCAGGCCAGCCGACACTGTCGATGTTCTCGCGACCGACGCGGCGATTCTGCTGCACGAGGTAAGGCATGGCATCGTAAACGCCATTAAAATCGGCACCACCGATACCGGCTGGGCGCGGGGTTTCCGAACCGCCGCAATAAAGAACCGCATCGTGGTCGGCCAAAAGCGCTTCGACCGTAACATCGACGCCGACATTGACGCCGCAATGGAAGGTAACGCCTTCACCCTTGATCTGCTCGACGCGCCGGTCGATGAAGTTCTTCTCCATCTTGAAATCCGGGATGCCGTAACGCAGCAAGCCACCGGGCTTGGATTCACGCTCGTAGACGTGGACCTCATGACCAGCGCGGCCAAGCTGCTGTGCCGCCGCCATGCCGGAAGGACCGGAACCGATGATCGCGACCTTCTTGCCCGTGTGGATTGTCGCCGGTTTCGGCACGATGAAGCCCAGCTCATAGGCCTTGTCGGCAATCGCCTGCTCGACCGTCTTGATGGCGACCGGTGCATCCTCGAGGTTCAGCGTGCATGCTTCTTCGCAGGGCGCGGGACAGACGCGGCCGGTAAATTCCGGGAAGTTGTTGGTGGAATGGAGGTTGCGGATCGCCTCTTCCCAGTTGTTGTTATAGACTAGATCGTTCCAGTCGGGGATCTGGTTGTGCACGGGACAGCCTGTATCGCCGTGACAATAGGGAATGCCGCAATCCATGCAGCGTGCCGCCTGCTTCTGCACTTCGGCATCCGACATCGGAATGGTGAATTCGCGGAAATGGCGGATACGATCCGATGCGGGCTGATACTTGCCCACCTGACGGTCGATCTCCAGAAAACCTGTAACCTTGCCCACGTTTAAATCCTCACATCAAAGCGGAGCGCCTGTCGGGCCCCAGTACCGTCAAGCGACACCAAAAGCCGCCCCCAATACGATGAATTCAAATCCGGTCTCGCCGCTTGTCCATAGATCGCCATGGGAACGGCGACCGCGATCATCAGCGAGACCAGTTGGTGTAGTATCCTCACGCGGCGGATTACTCCGCCGCCACGCCCATGCGCATGCGCTCCATTTCCTCAAGCGCACGACGGTATTCGACCGGCATGACCTTGCGGAATTTCGGACGGAACTCGCTCCAGCGGTCGAGTATATCCTTGGCGCGTGCAGAGTTGGTGTAGTGGAAGTGATTGGAAATCAGCTGGTAGAGGCGCTCCTCGTCGTGGCGCGTCATGTCCTCGGAAACGTCCACACGTCCCTTGTGCATGAGGTCGCCGCCGTGATGGTGCAGCTTTTCCAGCATGTCGTCTTCTTCCGGAACCGGCTCCAGCTCGACCATGGCCATGTTGCAGCGGGTGGCAAAGTCGCCCTTCTCGTCGAGAACATAAGCCACGCCGCCGGACATGCCGGCCGCGAAGTTACGGCCCGTTTCACCGAGAACGACGACGATACCGCCGGTCATATATTCACAACCGTGATCGCCGACACCTTCGACAACAGCAACGGCACCGGAGTTACGCACCGCAAAGCGCTCACCCGCCACACCGCGGAAATAACACTCGCCGGTGATCGCACCATAAAGCACGGTATTGCCGACGATGATCGAGTTTTCCGCAATAATCCGGGTATTTTCCGGCGGGCGCACGATGATACGGCCACCTGACAAACCCTTGCCGACATAATCGTTGCCGTCACCCACCAGATCGAAGGTGATGCCGCGGGCGAGGAACGCACCGAAGGATTGCCCCGCCGTGCCCCGCAGCGTCACATGGATCGTATCGTCCTTGAGACCCTTATGGCCCCAGCGCTTCGCCAACGCGCCCGAAAGCATGGCACCGGCGGAACGATCGACGTTCTTGATCGGTACTTCGAAGACCACGGGCTCGCGGTTTTCCAGCGACGGCAGAGACTTCTCGATCAGCTTGCGGTCGAGAATGTCGTCGATCGGATGCTTCTGGCGTTCGGTCCAGAAGGTCGCTTCCTTGGGAGCCTCGACCTTGTGGAAGATGCGGCTGAAATCCAGCCCCTTTGCCTTCCAGTGCGCCAGCATCTCATCCTTTTCGAGCAGTTCCGAAGCGCCGATGATCTCGTCCAGCTTGGTCACGCCCAGCGAGGCGAGGATTTCGCGCACTTCTTCGGCAACGAAGAAGAAGTAGTTGATGACGTGTTCCGGCGTGCCCTTGAAGCGCTTGCGCAGAACCGGGTCCTGCGTGGCGACGCCCACGGGGCAAGTGTTCAGGTGGCACTTGCGCATCATGATGCAGCCGGCCGCAATCAGCGGCGCGGTTGCAAAGCCGAATTCATCAGCACCCAGAAGCGCGCCGATGATGACGTCACGGCCGGTCTTCAGACCACCATCCACCTGCAGCGCGACGCGCGAGCGAAGGCCGTTCAGCACCAGTGTCTGCTGGGTTTCGGCAAGGCCGATTTCCCAAGGGCTGCCCGCGTGCTTGAGCGAGGTGAGCGGCGAAGCACCCGTGCCGCCATCGAAACCGGAAACGGTGATGTGGTCGGCGCGCGCCTTGGCGACACCGGCCGCAACCGTGCCGACACCGACTTCCGACACCAGCTTCACCGAAACATCGGCTTCCGGATTGACGTTCTTCAGGTCATAGATCAGCTGCGCCAGATCTTCGATGGAATAGATATCGTGATGCGGCGGCGGCGAGATGAGACCGACGCCCGGTGTGGAGTGGCGGGTCTTGGCAACCGTCGCATCCACCTTGTGGCCGGGCAGCTGGCCGCCTTCGCCGGGCTTGGCACCCTGCGCGACCTTGATCTGAAGCATATCGGCATTGACCAGATATTCCGTCGTCACACCGAAACGACCAGACGCGATCTGCTTGATGGCAGAGCGTTCCGGGTTCGGCTTGCCATTGAGCAACGGCAGATAACGGTCGGATTCTTCGCCGCCCTCACCCGTGTTGGACTTGCCACCAATGCGGTTCATGGCGATGGCGAGCGTCGTATGCGCCTCGCGGCTGATGGAGCCGAAGGACATGGCGCCCGTCGAGAACCGCTTGACGATGTCTGCCGCGGGTTCGACCTCATCGATGGAAACAGGCTTGCGACCGAGCGCTTCCGCAGACTTGATGTTGAACAGGCCGCGAATGGTGTTCATGCGCAACGCCGTCTCATTCACCATGCCGGCAAATTCGCGGTAGCGGTCCTGGCTGTTGCCGCGCACCGCATGTTGCAGCGAGGCAACCGCATCCGGCGTCCAGGCGTGGCTTTCGCCGCGCATGCGATAGGCATATTCACCGCCGATATCGAGCGTATTGGCAAGGATCGGATCCTTGCCGAAAGCCGCCGTGTGGCGCGCCACGGTTTCTTCGGCGATTTCCGTCAGGCCCACACCTTCGATGGAGGTAGCGGTGCCGAAGAAATATTTCTCGACGAATTGCGACGACAGGCCGACGGCATCGAAAATCTGAGCGCCACAATAGGACTGGTAGGTGGAAATGCCCATCTTGGACATGACCTTCAGGATGCCCTTACCGACAGCCTTGATGTAACGATAAACGACTTCGTCGTCGGACACTTCCTTCGGGAAGGCGCCGTGCTTGTGCATGTCGAGCAGGGTATCGAAGGCGAGATAGGGATTGATCGCCTCGGCACCATAACCGGCAAGCAGGCAAAAATGATGGACTTCGCGCGGCTCACCGGTTTCCACGACGAGGCCGACAGAGGTGCGCAGACCCTTGCGGATCAGGTGATGGTGCACGGCGGCCGTCGCCAGAAGTGCCGGGATCGCGATGCGATCAGGGCCAAGCTGGCGGTCGGAAAGAACGATAATGTTGTAACCGCCACGAACGGCCGATTCCGCCCGCTCGCAGAGGCGTTCGAGCATGTCAGGCATGCCTTCCGCACCGCGCTCCACATCATAGGTGAAGTCGAGCGTCTTGGTATCGAAGCGGTCTTCCGTGTGGCCGATGGAACGGATCTTTTCCAGATCGCCATTGGTCAGGATCGGCTGGCGCACTTCCAGACGCTTGGCGCGGGCTGCCCCTTCGTGATCGAGCAGGTTCGGGCGTGGACCGATGAACGAGACGAGGCTCATGACGAGCTCTTCGCGAATCGGATCGATCGGCGGGTTGGTGACCTGCGCGAAGTTCTGCTTGAAATAGGTGTAAAGCAGCTTCGACTTGTCCGACATGGCCGAAATCGGCGTATCGGTGCCCATGGAGCCGATGGCTTCCTGGCCGGTCGTCGCCATCGGCGACATCAGGAGCTTGGTGTCTTCGCTCGTGTAACCGAAGGCCTGCTGACGGTCGAGCAGCGACACGTCGCGGCGCAGCGCGCGCGGCTCCACCGGCTTCAGATCTTCAAGGATGAGCTGGGTGCGGTCGAGCCAGGTGCGGTAAGGATGCTTGGCGGCAAGCTCGTGCTTCACGTCCTCATCGGAAATGATCGCGCCTTTTTCCATGTCGATCAGCAGCATCTTGCCCGGCTGCAAACGCCACTTCTTGACGATGCGCTCCTCCGGCACCGGCAGCGTGCCGGCTTCGGACGCCATGATGACACGGTCGTCATCAGTGACGAGATAACGCGCCGGGCGCAGACCGTTACGGTCGAGCGTTGCGCCGATCTGCTTGCCGTCGGTGAAGGCGACGGCAGCCGGACCGTCCCACGGTTCCATCAGCGCTGCATGATATTCGTAGAACGCCTTGCGTTCGGCGGACATGGACTGGTTGCCGGCCCAGGCTTCCGGGATCAGCATCATCACGGCATGGGCCATGGAATAACCGCCGCGCACGAGGAACTCGAGCGCGTTGTCGAAGCAGGCCGTATCCGACTGACCCTCGTAGGAAATCGGCCAGAGCTTGGAGATGTCATCGCCGAACAGCGCGGAGGAAACCGACGCCTGACGCGCCGCCATCCAGTTGACGTTGCCGCGCAGCGTGTTGATTTCGCCGTTATGGGCGACCATTCGGTAAGGGTGCGCCAGTTTCCAGGACGGGAAGGTGTTGGTCGAAAAACGCTGGTGCACGAGGGCGACAGCGGATTCGAAGCGCGGATCGGCGAGATCCTTGTAATAGGCGCCCACCTGATAGGCGAGGAACATGCCCTTGTAGACGATGGTCGAGGAGGAGAGAGAAACGGGATAGAAATCCTGCGTTTCCTTGCCGCCGCCCTCGTCATAGATGCGGTTGGAGAGAACCTTGCGGATCAGGAACAGCTTGCGCTCGAAATCGGCATTGCTCGCGGCATCGCGGCCGGCGCCGATGAAGACCTGCACGTGGTGCGGTTCGGTCGCGGCGATATCCGGCGCCTTGGAGAGCGAGGAATTATCGACCGGCACATCGCGGAAGCCGAGGAACTGCTGCCCCTCTTCGCCGATAACGTCGACGATGACCTTCTTGTAGTGCTCGATGCGGGAAGGATCGCGCGGCATGAAGATATGGCCGACGGCGTATTCACCCGCCTTCGGCAACGTCACGCCCTGCGTCGCCATCTCCTCACGGAAGAAACGATCAGGAATCTGCACCAGAATGCCCGCACCATCACCCATAAGCGGATCAGCGCCGACAGCGCCACGATGTGTGAGGTTTTCCAGGATGAACAGGCCGTCCTTGACGATCTGGTGCGACTTTTGGCCCTTCATATGGGCAACGAAGCCGACGCCGCAGGCATCATGTTCATTAGCCGGATCGTAAAGACCCTGCCTTTCCGGCAAACCGCCCGCGAAACGCGCTTTCGCAGAAACGGGCGCGGCCGCAGCCGCGGTGGGACAGTCTGTGGTCAGGGTGGCGGCGGCGATGTTCGCCTGCGGCTTGTTCGTCATTTGTGTCCCTCCTGCAAAATTACTTGCATGGTTTCATGCGAAGATCCGGCTCGACACGAATTTTCGCTTCCCGCAAAACTCGCATTCAACCCGGCTTTGGTCAATTTAGGACAGCAAAGCTGTCTCAATTCAGTAGGATTTTGGCAGAAACGGGCGGATTTAGCAAGGGTGCGAATCCAATTAGTGAAAGCCGCATTTCGCAGCGAAGTTTCGATACTGACCTATTGCGCGAAACTTTCTTGTCGCAAAGCAGGTCGACCCGTTGCTTTCATTACCGGATTTGCCAATCTCAATGTTCCGACCTAGAACTTTCCCCGTTATCGCTTCGAACAGCCCGAACAGAACCTCAGCTATCGGAAAGCCTTCAGAGATGTTTTTTGCTTCAGACAATTGGGCTGGCGCCCATCCGGCCGTCAACGAACGGCTTTCGCGGGAATCCACACGCTTTGCCGCGGCTTATGGCACCAGCGAACTCGATCTTTCCATCGAAAAGCGCTTCAACGAGATTTTCGAACGCGAAGTCGCGGTGTTTTTCGTCGCCACCGGCACGGCGGCCAATTCGCTCTCGCTGGCCAGCATCGCCCGCGCCGGCGGCCTGACCTTCTGTCACTCCGAAGCGCATGTGATCGAGGACGAGTGCGGCGCGCCGGATTTCTTTTCCGGCATGCGCATGGTCGCCGTCGAGGGGCCGAACGGCAAGATGCTGCCGGAGAACCTCATTGAGCGTATTGCGCGTTATCCGCAGGATGCCGTGCATCACGGCCGCGCCGCAGCCATCACCATGACGCAGGCGACCGAGGCCGGCACGGTCTACACACTCGATGAAATCGATGCCATCGCCAAAATCGCAAAAGACAATGGCCTGCCGCTGCATATGGATGGCGCGCGTTTCGCCAATGCGCTGGCCGCACTCGGCACCACACCCGCCGAAATGACCTGGAAACGCGGCGTCGACGTCCTGTCTTTCGGCGGCACGAAAAATGGCTGCTGGTGTGCGGAAGCGATCGTCTTCTTCGATCCCTCGCTCGCCAGGGATTTCTCCTTCCTGCGCAAGCGCACCGCCCAGCTTTTCTCGAAATCGCGTTTCATCGCCGCGCAATTCGAGGCCTATCTGCAGGACGACCTCTGGCTCGGTCTCGCCAGCCACGCCAACGCCATGGCCAATCGTCTGCGTGCCGGTTTCGCTTCGCTGAACAGCGCCCGCCTTGCATGGCCGACTCAGGCCAATGAAGTTTTCGCTATTCTTCCAAAGGCCGCCGCAGAAGCCGCCACGGCAAAGGGTGCAAAGTTCTATGACTGGCTGGAGCCGCGCGATATGCCGGAAAATGTCGGCAAGGACGAAGTGCTGATCCGCATGGTCACGAGCTTTGCCACGACAGAAGCCGATGTGGACGAATTCCTGTCGATCTGCGCCGCCGTTTAAACTATCGCAGGGCGTCGCCTTGCGGCGCCCTCACACCTCCTGCAGCCGGTAACCGACACCGGTTTCCGTCAGGATATAGCGCGGCTGATCCGGGGTTTTTTCGATCTTCTGCCGAAGCTGGCGCACATAGACGCGCAAATATTGCACGTCGGTCAATTCGTCCCACACATGTTCAAGCAGGAAACGATGGGTCAAAACCTTCCCGGCATGCTGTACCAGAACCCGCAGGATGTCATACTCCTTGGGTGAGAGCTTCACCTCCCGGTCCTCCACCTTGACGATACGCCTGACCAGATCGACGGAAAGATCACCGGTCTGAAACACCGGCCTCTCCCCCTGGCTTTGCAGACGATGGCGCAGGGCGACACGGATGCGGGCGACGAGTTCGTTCATGCCGAAAGGCTTGGTGATGTAGTCATCGGCCCCCAGCTCCAGCGCCTTGACGATACCCGCCTCATCCGTGCGGCTGGAGAGGATGATGACCGGCAGCGCCAGCCCTTCGCCGCGCCATTTCGCCAGAAGATCATGCCCCGACATATCCGGCAGGCCGAGATCGAGAACGACGAGATCGGGCTTGTCCTCGCTGACCAACTCCATGGCGACCTTGGCATTCATCGCCTCGCTCACCGCATATTCTTGGGTCGACAGCCCTACACGCAAAAGCTTGCGGATCGGCGGTTCGTCGTCGACGATTAGAATACGAACGGCGGAATTGGTCATTCCCGATCTCCTTCAGCGGCATGATCGCTTGTCGTCGGCAATCGCGCCTTAATCATGATCGATCACCGGAGCTCCGGAGGAAATCGGCAGACTGACGGTAAATTGCGCACCGGTACGGCCTGACCTGTTTTCCGCGTGGATCGAACCGCCCATGGCCTCGATAAACCCCTTGCAGATGGATAGTCCCAGGCCGGTTCCGGCCTGCACATGATCCGCCTTGCGCACGCGGTAGAAGCTGTCAAACACCCGCTCCGTATCGTCAGGTGGAATACCCGGTCCCGCATCGGCCACGGAGAGGAAGATATTCTTGCCCTGCCGCCAGCCGCGAATCTCGATGGCGGTATGTTCGGGAGCGTATTTGGCGGCATTGTCGATGAGATTGAACAGGACCTGTTCGAAAAGCACGGGATCGACCTTCAGCATCGGCAGGTCGGAGGGAATATCCAGAACAATCTCATGCCTGGCGACGATTTTGGCGGCGCGCGACAGCGCGGTTCCAACCATATCGCCCAAGAAATGCAGACCGTAATTCGGCTCCATCGCGCCCGAGCCGATCCGCGTCATATCAAGAAGATTGGAGATGAACCGGTTCAGCCGCTCGGATTCCTCAATGATCGTCGAAAGCAGTTCGGCGCGCGCATCCGGCGGGATGTCCTCGGCGAAATCCTTCAACGTTCCGGCCGAACCCAGAATGGCCGCAAGCGGTGTTTTAAGGTCGTGGGAAATGGACGTCAGGAGCGCGGTGCGCAGCCGGTCGGTTTCCGCCGCAAGCCTTGCCCGGTCGACATCCGAGACAAGCTGGATTCGCTCGATAGCGAGCGCCGCCTGATCGGCCAGGGCATCGAACAGCCGCTGCTGTTCCGGCGTCAGAAGCGGACCGAGCCGGTCATCGTCCAGTCCCACCACGCCGACGGCGCCGCTGCCGGTGCGCAGGGGCAGGTAAAGACGTTTGGCGCCAGGAAGCGTATCCGCGCCCCTGCCAGCGGCCTTGTTATGTTCCCAGGCCCATTGCGCGGCGGCAATATCGGCATCCCCCAGCGTATCGTCCGGCGGATATCCCGCCTTGACCATGATCGTATTGTTTTCCGGTAAAAGCAGAACGATCCGAACCTTCAGCATCGAGGCCATCTGGAAAGCAGCCGCCCACAGCACGTCGTCCAGCGTTCCCGTCACCGAAAGCTTCTTGGAGAACAGATATAAATCTTCCGTCGTTCGCGCTCTTGCCCGCGCGGCGGCGGCCTGTCTTTGCACGGCCGCCGTGAGATTGGAGGCGACAAGCGCCACGCCGAGATAAAACAGCAGCGCCACGACACTTTCCGGATCGCGAACAGTCAGGGTGTAACGCGGCTCGAGGAAGAAAAAATTGAATGCAAAAGCGCCGAGCAGGGAAGCATAAAGCGCTGGCCCCAGCCCGCCGCGTACGGCGGCGGCCAGAACCGCCATCAGGAACACCAGCGCCAGATTTCTGACATCGAGTGTCTGGTCCAGCACGATGCCGGCCACGATCGCCAAACCGACGAACAGGGTGCTGTTAAGATAGGGTCGTATAGAAGGATGCGATTGCGCCGAGGCCGGCTTTGCGGCCTGGCCCAGTTTCTCTTCTTTTTTATCGCCGGAAATGACATGAACGCTGATATCGCCCGCATGGTCGATCAGATCATGCGTCAGCGAACGCTGAAAAATCCGCTGCCACCAGGATTTTCGCGGGCGGCCGATGATGATGTGGGTGAAATTATTGGCGTTGGCGTAGGAGACGATTTCCCGCGTGAGATCAAGCGCCGGCAGGGTCACCGTCTCGCCGCCGAGCTGCTGGGCAAGCCGCATCGCGCCAGCCAGCCGGTCCTTCTCCAACTCTGACAATTGTTGCGAACGCGGCGTATCGAGATGCAGTGCCGTCCAGGGCGCGCGTAGGCGATCCGCCTGCCGGCGGGCATAACGCACCAGCCCCGGGCCGTTGCTGCCATGGTCAAGGCAGACCAGAACCCTGTCTCCTGCCGCCCAAGGGCCGGAAATGGCGTGAGACTGCATGTGGTTGAGCAATTGCTCATCCACCCGTTGCGCGGTGCGCCGGAGCGCAAGCTCCCGCAGCGCCGTCAGATTGCCGCGCGAGAAATAATTCTCGATGGCACGCCGGGCGGTGCGGGGCAGGTAAACCTTGCCATCCTGCAGCCGTTTGATCAGATCGTCTGGCGTAATATCGATTATTTCGACATCGTCGGCCCGGTCGATGATGCTATCGGGCACCGTTTCACGAACACGGATGCGGGTGATCTGCGCAACGACATCGTTCAGGCTTTCGACATGCTGGATGTTCAGCGTCGTATAGACGTCGATTCCCTGCGCCAGAATTTCCTGAACGTCCATGTAGCGCTTGGGGTGGCGGCTGCCGGCGGCATTGGTGTGGGCAAGTTCATCGACCAGAACCAAGGCGGGACGACGGGCGAGAATGGCGTCGAGATCCATCTCCTCCAGCGTCTGGCCGCGATAGTCGATGCGCTTTCGCGCAACGATCTCGAAGCCCTGCACCAGCGTTTCGGTTTCCTTGCGGCCGTGCGTTTCCACAACGCCGATGACGGTGTCGACACCATCCGCGAGCTTCGCACGGCCGGACATCAGCATTTCATAGGTCTTGCCGACGCCGGGCGCCGCCCCTAAAAAAATCTTCAGCCGGCCCCGCGCCTCGCGCCGGGCGTGTTCCAGCAGCGCATCGGGCGATGGTCGGCTTGGCATATTGCTGATATCGTCAGGCATTGAACCCACCAGTGGTCGAGGCTATGGCTTGCGAACAAGCCATAGCCATTTCAGTTCATGAGCCGGCTGCGTCAAGAGCCATGTTGAGCGCCAGCACATTCACGACCGGCTCTCCCATAAATCCGAGTTCCGGTCCTTCCACATGTCGTTCTACGATAGCGCGAAGTGCGGCCTCATCCATGCCCCTTGCCCTGGCGACACGCGGAACCTGGAAATAGGCGGCCTCTGGCGAAACATGCGGATCAAGGCCGCTGCCCGAGGCCGTCACCAGATCGGCCGGCACCTCAGCTGTCGGATTTTCGGTTTTCGCCGCCTCGTAATCCTGCTTCACCCGGTCAATGAGCTTTGCGCTCGTCGGACCGAGGTTGGAGCCGGAAGACGAAGCAGCATTGTAGCCGTCGCCGGCGGCCGACGGCCTGCCATGGAAATATTTCTCGCCGGTGAAAGCCTGCCCGATCAATTGCGATCCGACGACAGTGCCATTCTTCTCGATCAGGCTGCCATTCGCCTGAACGGGAAAGATCGCCTGTGCGAGGCCCGTCATGCCCAGCGGATAGGCGAGGCCGGTGATGGCCGTGGTGGCAAGGATCAGCACCAGTGCGGGACGAAACTGTCTAAACATTGTCTTTACTCCTCAAGCAAGACCGAGCGCCGTAATAGTGAGGTCGATGGCCTTGATGCCGATGAAGGGAACGATGATGCCGCCGAAGCCATAGATGACCAGATTGCGCGACAGCAGCGCGCCCGCGCCGATCGGCCGATATTTGACGCCTTTCAGCGACAGCGGGATCAACGCGATAATGATGAGCGCGTTGAAGATGATGGCAGAGAGGATGGCGCTCTGCGGTGTCGAGAGCCCCATCACGTTCAGGACGCCAAGCTGCGGATAAAGCGCCAGGAACATTGCCGGGATGATGGCAAAATATTTTGCGATATCGTTGGCGATGGAGAACGTCGTCAGCGCACCGCGCGTCATCAGCAATTGCTTGCCGATTTCGACGATCTCGATGAGCTTGGTGGGGTCGCTGTCGAGATCGACCATATTGCCCGCCTCACGTGCAGCCACCGTGCCGGTATTCATGGCAACGCCGACATCGGCCTGCGCCAGCGCCGGCGCGTCGTTGGTGCCATCGCCGCACATGGCGACAAGCTTGCCCTTGGCCTGTTCCTCGCGGATAAGCTCCAGCTTGTTTTCCGGTGTCGCCTGGGCGAGGAAATCATCGACGCCGGCTTCCGCTGCGATGGCGGCGGCCGTCATCGGATTGTCGCCGGTGATCATCACGGTGCGGATGCCCATGCGCCGAAGCTCCGCGAAACGCTCGCGAATGCCACCCTTGACGATATCCTTCAGCTGCACGACGCCGAGCAGCTTTCCATCCCGCACGACGGCGAGCGGCGTGCCGCCTGTCTTGGCGATCTCTTCCGCAATTGTCCGGATGCCGCGTGCGGCGTCCGTTTCGGTTTTGACGGCAACCGCCGCATTGCCCTGTTGCGAAGCGCCGCCGTTGACGTAGGCGAGAACGGCGTCGACTGCGCCCTTGCGGATGGAGGAGCCCTCAAAATCGACACCGCTCATGCGGGTCTGGGCGGTGAAGGGTACGAAATTCGCATGCAGTTTCTGCATGTCACGGGCGCGGATGCCGTATTTTTCCTTGGCGAGAACCACGATGGAACGGCCTTCCGGCGTTTCGTCGGCAAGGGAGGCAAGCTGCGCTGCATCGGCCAGTTCCTGCTCGGAAACGCCGGCAACGGGGCGGAATTCGGTTGCCTGCCGGTTACCAAGCGTGATGGTGCCGGTCTTGTCCAGCAACAACGTATCCACATCGCCGGCCGCCTCGACGGCGCGGCCGGACATGGCGAGCACGTTGAAACGCACCAGCCTGTCCATACCGGCAATGCCGATGGCGGAGAGAAGAGCACCGATAGTGGTGGGGATAAGCGTCACGAACAGCGCCACCAGCACGATGATGGGGATGGAACCGCCGGCATAGGATGCAAAGCTCGGAATGGTCGCGGTGGCCAGCACGAAAATCAGCGTCATGCCGGCGAGCAGAATGTTGAGCGCGATCTCGTTCGGCGTCTTCTGGCGTTCAGCACCCTCAACCAGCGAAATCATCCGGTCAAGGAAGGTGGAGCCCGCAGCGGCCGTGATGCGAACCCTGATCCAGTCCGACAGCACCTGCGTACCGCCGGTGACGGCAGAGCGATCACCGCCGGATTCACGGATGACGGGAGCGGATTCGCCGGTGATTGCCGCCTCGTTGACGGAGGCGACACCTTCGATAACCTCTCCGTCGGAGGGAATGATATCGCCGGCCTCGACGAGAACGACATCGTTCACCTTCAGGCCGGCGCCCGCCACCATCTTATACTGGCTGCGGTCATCGCCGGTGAGCAGTTTCGCCTGGGTTTCGGTGCGGGTCCGGCGCAGTGAATCCGCCTGCGCCTTGCCGCGCCCTTCGGCGACGGCTTCCGCGAAATTGGCGAACAATACGGTGAACCAGAGCCAGAGATTGATCTGGAAGGAAAACCCGAGATTGTCGCCACCCATGATGAAATCGCGGATGAACAGCACTGTTGTCAGCACCGACACCGTCGCGACCACGAACATGACCGGGTTGCGGGCCAATGTGCGCGGATTGAGTTTTTTGAATGCGGCGGCGATGGCCGGAACGAGAATGCGAGAATCAAGGATGCTCGCTTGTTTGGACTGGCTCATGAAGAGGCTCCAGCGTTTGAAACGGGGCGACCGATAAAGATCGATCAGCCCGTGATAACTTCGAGAGCGACGACGGCGGCGACAAGAGCCGCCATCATCGCGAGAATGACATTGGAAGCGCACCAGCCGCCGGGCGTCGCGCTCCCCCTGCCGGGAGCGCCTTTCCGGATGGAAACGACGCGGTTACTTCGGGATTTGTCGTCGTTCATGGCATCACCTCAGAAGACCTGGCCTACCGCCATCGCCAGATGTTCGGCAACGGGGCCGAGTGCCAGCGCAGGCAGGAAGGTAAGGCCGCCGACAATCAGGATCGTGCCGACCAGCAGACCAACGAAAAGCGGGCCATCCGTCGGGAAGGTGCCAGCCGAGGCCGGAACGGTCTTCTTGGCGACCAAGGAACCGGCAATGGCGAGTGCTGGAATGATAACCAGAAAACGGCCCATCAACATGCCGAAACCAAGCGTGATGTTGTACCAGGTCGTATTGCCGGTAAGCCCGCCGAAGGCGGAGCCGTTATTGGCGGCCGCCGAGGTATAGGCATAGAGGATTTCGGAGAAGCCGTGCGGCCCCGCCGTTCCTATCGACGCCACGGCCGAAGGCAGAACAGTGGCCATTGCCGTGAAGAAAAGCATGGCGAGCGGCAGGCAGAGAATGGCCAGAACCGCCATCTTCATTTCCTTGGCCTCGATCTTCTTGCCGAGATATTCCGGCGTCCGCCCGACCATCAGCCCCGCCACGAAGATGGCGATGACGATGAAGAGCAGAATGCCGTAAAAACCAGCGCCGACACCGCCGACGATCACTTCGCCCAGTTGCATATTGATAAGCGGGATTAGACCACCCAGCGCCGTGAAGCTGCCATGCATGGCATTGACCGCACCGCACGAGGCCGCGGTGGTGATGACCGCGAAGAGCGACGAGAGCGCCACGCCGAAACGGGCCTCCTTGCCCTCCATATTGCCGCCGGCAAGACCGAAGCCATGCATCAGCGGATTTCCAGCCGCTTCCGCCCAATAGGTGACGGCGACGCCGGCGATGAACAGCACGCCCATGGCGGCGAGGATCGCCCAGCCCTGACGCTGGTTGCCGACCATGCGGCCGAAAACATTGGTGAAGGCTGCCCCGATGGCGAAGATCGACACCATCTGGATCATGTTGGAAATGGCGTTGGGGTTTTCGAACGGGTGCGCGGAATTGGCACTGAAGAAGCCGCCGCCATTGGTGCCCAACATCTTGATCGCCAATTGCGACGCCACGGGCCCGACGGCAATGGTCTGCTTTGCGCCTTCCAGCGTCTGCGCATTCACATAGGCGCCGAGCGTCTGTGGCACGCCGAGCCAGACGTAAACGAGGGTCAGCACGATGCAGAAGGGTAAAAGCACGTAGAGGGTCGCGCGGACCATATCCACCCAGAAATTGCCGATCGCCTTGCCGGAAGCACGCGAAAAAGCGCGGATGAGGCCGATGGCTATGGCCATGCCTGTTGCGGCGGAGACGAAGTTCTGCACGGTGAGACCGGCCATCTGGGTCAGATAGGACAGGGTGCTTTCCCCGCCATAGTTCTGCCAGTTGGTGTTGGTGACGAAGCTGACCGCCGTATTGAAGGACAATTCAGGCCCGACGGCCGGCATCGCCTGCGGATTGTAGGGCAGCACGGCCTGAAAGCGCATCAAGGCGTAAAGCAGGGCAAAGCCGAAGAGGTTGAAGAGAAGCATGGAGAAAGCATAAGTCGTCCAGTGCTGTTCCTCGCGCTCGCTTGTTCCTGCAAGGGCATAGAGGCCACGCTCTACGGGTGCGAGAACCGGCGACAGCAGGGTGCGGTCGCCATTAAAGACGCGCGCCATATAGAAGCCGAGCGGCTTCACCAGCGCAAAAATGATCCCGCAAAACAGCAGAATCTGAAACCATCCATTGAGGGTCATGGTACTTTAACTTTCAATAGCCGCCGCTTCCCGATCAGAAGCGTTCGGGGCGAATGAGAGCATAGGTGAGATAGGCGGCGATAAAGACCGTGACAGCACCGCTCAAGATATAGTCGAATGTCATCGCAGCCTCCGTCTAAAGCCGGTCGCAGGCGCGCGTATAGGCAAAGCAGAGGGCGAAAAACACCGTGGCTGCACCGATCAGAACAACATCCATCATCGATGGGACTCCTTTTTAATCGAGGAGCCGTACAGGAAGAAAAGCGCCGTCATGTGGGACGTCGCTTTTCAATCTTTCTGGCTGGAAAGGGAACACCATCCCTTCCCGAACAGAAGAATGCACCCGAACCGCATAAAGGTTCGAGACGGCCACAGATGGAATAAAATAGGAATCCTATAGGAATTTTATGCCCGCCGGTTGCGGGCATCGCTACCGCTACTTAGAGTCTTGACGCATCTCCGGACGGGAAACCGGGGTCCACTTTTCCTGGAAGTGCTCTAAGCAAGCCGGCTGTCACCGAAAGCGGAAACGATGGTTTCCGCCGGGCTTTTACTGGCAAGCAGCGCGGCCAGCAAAATGCGGGCCTGTCCGGGACGAAGGGTGGATGAATGCACGGCGCCCGCTGCGACAAGGTCATGCCCGCCGCCACCGCCGCCGTAACTTGCCACGAGCCGCCCTTCCGGCACGCGGCTGGAAACGATGACGGGAACGCCGCGTTCTGCGCAGCGCTTCACGGCTTCGGCGATACGCGGATTGGCATTGCCGGAACCAAGTGCGGCAAGAACGATGCCTTTCGCGCCCACCTGCAGGCTTGCATCGATATGGGTGGCGTCACAGCCGGGATAAATGGCGACGATATCGACGCGCTGATCGGTTACCGGGGCGGAAAGCCGCAGCGTTGCGGCAGCCACCATTGGCCGGGCCGAGCGGAAGGCATCCGCCTCGTCCGCGCTCAGCTTGTAAAGCCCCCAGGCCGGCAGACAGCGGCCGCCGAAGGAAAGGAGCACACCTTTTGCGGCATTCGCGTGATCGAGCGCTGTTTCTATGGCCTTGGCCAGATTGGCCGGTCCGTCCGCGTCCTTATGGTCTGCGGTAAACTGCGCGCCGGTGAAGACCACCGGCTTTGTGATGGCCCGCTGCAAATGTACGAGCAGCGAGGATTCCTCCATGGCGTCGGTGCCATGCAGAACCACGATGCCGGCAACGGCGGGATCATCAAGCTCCATTCCCACCGCATCACTGATGCGCTGCATGTCCGCCAATGTCAGGCTTGAGGAATCCTTCGCCATCAAATCGACCGGCTTCAGCCGGGCGTTGATCTGCGGAACCAGCGCCAGCAGGTCCTCACCCGAAAGGCTGGGCTGGCTTGCGCCATCGACGCCACGCCGGCTGGCGATGGTGCCGCCGGTGGCGATGACCGCCACCAGAGGCATTGCGCCCTGCCCGCTCACTGTATCGCTCCCGCACGCTCGTCCGCGAGGCGGTAGATGCGCTCACGCAACAGATACCAGCCGATGACGAGCGCTGGAATGATGACAATCAGCGAGGCGATGGTCCAGGAGCCGACAGGATAGTCAAACGCCATCAGCACAAGGACACCGAAAAGGAAGATGAGTGTGAGGATGCCGGTATAGGGCGCGCCGAACATGCGGAAATCCGGACGCACGATCTCACCGCGCTGCGACAGCTGCCAGAGCTTCAGCTGGCAGAGCACGATAACGGCCCAGGCGCAGATGATGCCAAGCGCTGACAGGTTAAGTGCGATTTCGAACGCGGCGGAGGGGACAACGGCATTGAGCGCGACGCCGAATACGGTAACGACGGCGGTAACCGCGATGCCCCCATAGGGCACGCCGTTCTTGTTCATCTTTGCGAGCGCTGCCGGAGCCGAACCGGAAACTGCCATGGAGTGGAGAATGCGGCCTGTGGAATACAGGCCGGCATTGAGCGAGGAGAGCACGGCTGTCAGCACGACGAGGTTCATGATCACGTCAGCGCCCTCTACACCGATGGAGCCGAAGAAGGTGACGAAGGGGCTCTCGCCGGCCTTGTAGGCGGTATAGGGCAGAAGCAGCGTGAACAGCAGCACGGAGCCGACGTAAAAGACGACGAGGCGCAGAACCACCGCGCGGATGGCGCGCGGCATGACCTTGCGCGGGTCTTCGGTTTCGCCTGCTGCCGTACCAATCAACTCGATCGACGCATAGGCAAAAACCACACCCTGAATGATGACGAAGGCTGGAAGAATACCGTTAGGGAAAAAGCCGCCATTGTCAGTGATGAGGCTGAAGCCGGTGACGTGGCCCTCGATGGGCGTACCGAAAATGACGAAATAAATGCCGACGACGAGGAAGATCGCGAGAGCCAGAACCTTGATCAGGCTGAACCAGAACTCCAGTTCGCCGAACACCTTCACCGACAGCATGTTCATCGCCAGCACCACCACCAGCGCCGTCATCGCGAAGACCCACTGGTCGATACCCGCAAGCCACGGCACGTATTGCTTGAAGAAATTCATATAAAGCGCAACGGCGGTGACATCGGCCACCGAGGTCATGGCCCAGTTGAGCCAATACATCCAGCCGGCTGCAAAGGCCATCTTCTCGCCGTAGAACTCGCGCGCATAGGACACAAAGGAACCGGAGCTCGGGCGATGCATGATCAGCTCACCGAGCGCGCGCAGCACCAGAAACGCGAAGAAGCCGCAAAGCGCATAAACGAAAACCAGCGCCGGACCAGCCTGCGCGAGACGCCCACCGGCACCCAGAAACAGACCCGTGCCGATGGCGCCGCCGATGGCGATCATCTGGATTTGGCGCGGCTTCAGGGCTTTATGATAACCGAGATCCTCTTCGACGAAGACCTCACGTTCGGCGGGTGCCGTTTTTCCAGAATGCATGGATTTATCCTCCCGATAAAACGCTTGTAGTCGGCAATAAGCCGGAAATCAAAGTGGAACCGGCGTCGTCCCCAATGCTGGAACTATGGCCAGCGAATGCATGCATGCTGTAAAGCTGCATGACAGATTTTTGCCGTCATAATGGCAGATAATGCCGCTCGTCAAGGGCATTCGACATGATTGACCTTCTCCTCCACCAAGTTTAAGGTCAAAAAATCTGTAAGACAGCTTTACAGATATTACAACACTTAAAAGCCAGTGGAGGAAAAAGTGAGCGTGACGCGCAAGGAGCATGATTTGCTCGGGACGAAGGAAATTCCGGCGGATGTCTATTGGGGCGTGCACACGGCGCGCGCTGCGGAAAACTTCAAGATCACCGGGGTGACCATAGGCCACAACCCTTATCTCGTCCGGGGACTGGCCTATGTGAAGGAGGCGGCCGCACGCGCAAATCACGAACTTGGCCTGCTGGACAAGGAGCGCATGGAAGCGATCGCGGAAGCCTGCCGCGAAATCCGCGCCGGCGCGCTGCACGAGCAATTCGTGGTGGATGAAATCCAGGGCGGCGCCGGCACCTCCACCAACATGAATGCCAATGAGGTGATCGCCAACCGCGCGCTTGAACTGCTCGGCCACGAAAAAGGTGATTATGCCCGTCTTCACCCGAATGACCATGTCAATCTCAGCCAATCGACCAACGACGCTTATCCGACCGCGATCAATGTCGGCCTGATCGAGGCGATCGATGATCTGGCGGCTTCCATGGGCGTTCTGAAGGACGCTTTCGACCGCAAGGCGCAGGAATTTGCCGGCTTCATCAAGATCGGCCGCACCCAATTGCAGGACGCCGTGCCGATGACGCTCGGCCAGGAATTCCGTACCTTCGTGGTGATGCTGGGAGAAGATCAGGCGCGTCTCATCGAATCCGCAGCACTCCTGCACGAAATCAATCTTGGCGCCACCGCCATCGGCACCGGGCTGAATGCACCGCGCGGTTATGCAGCGCTCGCCTGCCAGCATCTGGCGGAACTGACGGGAAGGCCGCTCGTGACGGCTGCCGACCTGATCGAAGCCACACAGGACCCCGGTGCCTTCGTGCACCTTTCCGGCGTGCTGAAACGCGTTGCCGTCAAGCTGTCGAAGACCTGCAACGACCTTCGCCTGCTCTCCTCCGGTCCGCGCGCCGGCATCGGTGAGATCACCCTGCCCTCCGTCCAGGCGGGTTCCAGCATCATGCCGGGCAAGATCAATCCGGTCATTCCCGAAGTGGTCAACCAGGTGGCCTATGCGGTGATCGGCAATGACATCACCATCACCATGGCCGCCGAAGCCGGGCAGTTGCAGCTGAACGCTTTCGAGCCGATCATCGTGCGCGCGCTTTCACAGAGCATCAGCCAACTCAGCGCCGCCTGCCGCACCTTGGCGGAACGCTGCGTCGACGGCATCGTCGCCAATCCGGCGATCATGGCGCAGCGCGTGGAAGAATCCATTGGCCTCGCCACCGCGCTCAACCCGCTGATCGGCTATTATGCGGCGACAGAAGTGGCCAAGGAAGCGCTTGCCAGCGGCCGCACGGTGCCGCAAGTGGTTCTGGAACGCGGTTATCTAACGAACGCACAATTGCAGCAGGCGCTGAGCCCGCGGCACCTTGCCAACCTGCCCGCCCTCACGGCTGGCGAAGCCGATCTTCGCCAATGATCGTCGTCACCACCTGTTTCACCTGCCCAAGGTGAAGCTCCATCGCCTGCCGCGCCTCAGGCGCTGAACCCCGCCGGATCGCCTCGACGATCCGGCGGTGCTCGAAATTCGAGGCCACGCGGCGACCGGCCATAAGGTTGACCATCTCTGACTGTTGGGACAGCGCCTCACGGGCGTCGGCCACCACCTTGGCGAACAGCCTGTTGGCCGAAGCTTCCGCAATGGCGCAATGAAATTGACCATCCAGCAGCACCCAGGGATGCGGCCTTTCTTCGGCTTCCATCCGGCCGCAAAGATCAAGCAAGACCGCCAGTTGGGCGTCGGTCCGCCTCAACGCCGCCCAACCGGCCGCGGGAACCTCGATGAAAGGGCGAGCCTCGATCAGATCGCGGGCGGAATAGGCGCCGTAATTCAATTCGGAAGGCGGCGTCGGCGTCATCACATAGGTGCCGCTTCCGGTGCGGGTCTGTGTCAGCCCCAGGGTCTGGAGAGACCGCAAAGCCTCGCGAACAATCGGTCGGCTGACGCCATATCGGGCGGCCAGATGGGCTTCGGAAGGCAGCCGGGTGCCGACCGCAAGCTGCCCCGAAGTGATGGCGGAACGGATATCATCGAACACCGCTTCTGCGGCATTCTTGCGATTGATCGGCTGCGCATCCGCAAGCCAATCCGACAACCCGCCCATCTTCAAGCCCTCCGGCACCCCAATGTGATCCGCAATATCGGCGACATACGGATTCGATATGCAAGATCATGCGGCGTCCGAAAACGAAAGGACGGCCGCCGCTCTCGCAGCTAAGCCGACCTTCCTAACATTATCCTGCCCATGGGAACAACGACGGCGGATATTTTTATGGGAATGATGAGGTAACGCCCTCACTCCTTTTCTAGTATCAGGCCGTGACGTCGTGTCCTTCCGGCTTGTCATCCTCGCGCGGAATCCGGAACCACGCGACATAGAGCGCCGGCAGGAAAAGCAGCGTCAGCGCCGTACCCACCACGATACCACCCATCATGGCATAGGCCATCGGCCCCCAGAAAATCTCCCGGGATATGGGAATGAGGGCAAGTGTGGCTGCCGCCGCCGTCAGCATGATTGGCCGCATGCGGTGCTCGGTCGCCTCGATGACCGCCCGCCAGGCCGAAACCCCTTCGCTTCTCAGATGCTCGATCTGCACGACGAGAATGACCGAGTTGCGGATCAGGATGCCGATCAACGCCAGCACACCGAGGATGGCGACGAAGCCCATCGGCGCATTGGAGAAGAGCAACGCCACCACGACACCGATCAGGGCAGTCGGCGCGACGGCGAATACAAGGAACAGCCGGCTGAAGCTTTGCAGCTGGATCATCAGGATCGTCGCCATAGCAAACAGCATCATGGGCACAACAGCGACAATCGGCGCCTGCGAATCCGCGCTGGATTCCACCGAGCCACCCGTCTCCAGCGTGTAGCCGACGGGAAGCGTTTTCTGGAACGCCTCGATCTTCGGCTTCAGCTGCTCCACAATCGTGGCCGGCTGCGTTGGGCCGATAATGGCGGCCTTGACCGTGACAGTCGGGATTCGGTCGCGACGCCAGATGGCCGGCTGCTCCAGCTCATAGCGGAAATTGGCGATCGCCGAAAGCGGGACGGCCTTGCCGTTGGTCGCCGGCAATTGCAGGTTCTGCAACGTCTCGATGGAGCCGCGCTCGGACATCTGCGCCCGCGCCACCACGTTGACGAGGTAGATATCGTCTCTCACCTGCGTGACGGTGGAGCCTTCGACAATGCTGTTCATGGCATTGGCGATGTCTTCCGAGGAGACGCCGAGCTGGCGGGCCTTGTCCTGCAGAACATCGACCTTGACCACGCGCGTCGGCTCGTTCCAGTCCATGACCATGTTGGACAGCAGCCGGTTTTCGCTGACGACGCCCGACAATTGCTGTCCAAGCTCGCGGACTTTCTGGATATCGGGTCCACTCAGGCGATATTGAACCGGTTTCCCGACGGGAGGGCCGATATCGAGCAATTTCACGAAGGCGTCGGTGCCGATAAAAGTCTTGTTCAGATAGTCCTGCAACTCGATGCGCACCTTGTCGCGCACATCCAGCCCCTTGGTGACGATGACCGTCTGACCGAAGGTGACGTCAGGCGTCTGAACGTCGAAAGACAGGATGAAGCGCGGTGCGCCCTCACCAACATAACTTGTCCAGTGATCGACATCCGGATTGTTGGCCAGCATTTCCTGTTCGAACTTGGCCATCTGCCGGTTGGTTTCGGCAATGGAGCTGTTCTGCGGCAGGTTCCAGTCGACGATCAGCTCCACGCGGTCGGAAGACGGGAAGAACTGCTGCTGCACAAGGCCCATGCCGCCAATGGACAGGGCAAACAACGCAACCGTAGCGACGATCGTCACCCAGCGCCAGCGCAGCGCCCGGCCGAGAAGCCAGGAAAAGGCGGAGGCAAAACGACCCTTTTTCTCATGGTGCGATTTCATCGTCTTCGGCAGGATCGTCACACCGAGCAACGGCGTGAACAGAACCGCGACGATCCATGACACGATCAGCGAAACGGCGATCACCACAAAGAGCGTGAAGGTGAATTCACCCGCCGCGCTGTTGTTGAGACCGACCGGAATGAAGCCGGCGACAGTGACCAGCGTTCCGGTCAGCATCGGGAAAGCGGTCGAGGTATAAACATAGGTCGCCGCTTTCCTGAGATCGTCTCCGACCTCGAGCCGCGCGACCATCATCTCGACGGCAATCATCGCATCGTCGACAAGAAGCCCGAGTGCGATGATGAGGGCGCCGAGCGAGATACGTTGCAGCGAAATACCTGTATATTCCATGTAGACGAAGGTGATCGCCAGCACGAGCGGAATGGAAACGGCAACCACCATGCCGGCCCTGAGACCAAGGCTGATGAAGCTGATGACAAGAACGATGGCGATGGCCTCGAACAGCGCCGAGGTGAAGCCCGAGACCGCCTCATCGACCACGGCCGGCTGATCGGACACGCGATGCACATCGACACCAACCGGCAGATCCGCCACCACCCGCTTCATCTGCGCATCCAGCGCCTCGCCGAAGTGCAGCAGGTTTGCGCCGGTTTTCATGCCGATTGCAAGGCCGATGGCCGGCTGACCGTTGAAGCGGAAGAGCGAGGATGGCGGATCGACATAACCACGCCGGATCGTTGCCACTTCCGTCAGCGGGAAGAACCGGTTGTTGACCCGCAGATTGATGGACCGCAGGCTGTCTTCCGAAGTGAACTGGCCGCTGACACGCAGCGCCACGCGCTCTGGCCCGGCATTGACGAAACCGGATTGCGTGACGGCGTTCTGTGATTGCAGCGTCTTGATGATCGACTGCTGGTCGATGCCAAGCGCCGCGATCTTCCGCGTGGAGAACTCCAGATAGATCGTTTCGTCCTGCGCGCCGATGACATCGACCTTGCCGATATTGTCGACAGTCAGCACCTTCGCACGGGCATCCTCCACCAGATCGCGCAATTGTCGCTGGCTGAGACCATCGCTGGTGAAAGCGTAGATATTTCCATAGACATCGCCGAAACGGTCGTTGAAGAAGGGACCGACAACGCCCGAGGGGAAATCGCCCTTGATATCGCCGATCATGTTGCGCACCCGCAACCATGTCGGTTCGACGTTGCGCGCCTTGGTTTCCGGCACCAACTCCACGAAGATCGTCGTGCGGCCGGCCACCGTCTGGCTGCGCAGATGATCGAGATTGTCGAGTTCCTCGAGCTTCTTCTCGATCCTGTCGGTCACCTGCCGCGCCACTTCTTCGGCGGAAGCGCCTGGCCATTGCGCGCTGATCACCATCGTCTTGATGGTGAAGTTCGGATCTTCCTCGCGACCAAGGTTGATATAGGAGAAAACGCCGGCAAGAACGAAAACCAGCATGAAGTACCAGACGAGCGAACGGTGCTCGAGCGCCCAGTCGGAAAGGTTGAATTTCTTCACTGACGGACCTCCTGATCGATCCTGATGGCCTGTCCATCCTTGAGCTTGTGAACGCCGGCGCTGGCGACGCGCTCGCCGGGCTTGACACCGCCGGTGATGCGCACGTTGCCGCCTTCAGCAGGCTCGCCATCTATCTTGACCGTGCGGAGCGTTACCGTCGCCGTTTCGGCATTGACGATCCAGACACCCCAGCCATTGTCGGTTTTCAGCAGGGCCGATGACGGAAGCATGATCTGCGGTTCGGATGCGGCAAGCACCGAAGCCGTGACAACGGAGCCGAGCCGGAATGCCGACGGCGCATCCTGCAGGCTGATCTTCGTGCGGCGCGTGCGCGTCGCCGTTTCGGCTTCCGGAGCGATCTCGCGCACCACGCCGGTGGTTCGAATTTTCGGATCGAGCTGCAGGGCGATCTCGAAGGCGGAGCCGATCTCCAGGCGCTGCGCCGCAAATTGCGGAACGTCGACCACCACATCGCGCACTTCCGGGCGAGCGATGGTCACGACTGTCTGGCCGGCCGAGACAACCTGACCGATTTCGCCCGAAGTCCCCGTAACCACGCCGTCAAATTCCGCATGCAGCTGCGCATAGCCCAGCTGCTCCTCGGCTTTGTCCAGATTGGCGCGGGCCTTGGCGACGGCGGCGTTGGCGGTGCGTGTTGCCTGTTGGGCTTCTTCCAGCGCGGCCTCCGTGCCGCTGCGGGCCTCCGCCAACACGCGCTGGCGCTGCTCGGTCGTTATTGCATTGGCGAGCTGCGCTTCCGCATTGGAAAGGTCGGACTGCGCGCTCTTCACCGCAAGCTCCAGCGCCAGCGGATCGATCGACGCGACCACATCACCTTTCTTTACCAGATCGGCGACATCGACATTGCGCGCGATAATGCGCCCGAGAACGCGAAAGCCGAGATCGGTCTGAATGCGCGATTCCACCGTGCCGGTCAGCCGCAGGGCGTCGGCCGACTTCTCTTCCACGACAACGGAAAGCACCGGACGCGGCGCCTCGGCGGCGGCTTCCTGCTTCTCCTCGCAGGAGGAAACCGCAATGGCCGCAACCGCCAAAAACAAGCTTCTGTATATACTGGACATTATTGTGCCTGCCCCTTTTCATAGGCGACCTTTTCGCCGGCGCGGAGAAATTTGGTACCAACGGTGACCACAAGTTCGCCGGGATTGAGCCCTTGTGCGACGACGAATTGACCCGTCTCGTAGTCGGCGACCTCGACACGCCGCATGGCGATTTCCGAAGATTGCGGATCGACCACCCAGACGGCAGGCAGGCCGTCCTGCGACGTCATCGCCGACCACGGAAGCTCAATCGCATCGATCTGTTCGAAACGGAAATGGCCGGAAACGGGCGCGCCGAGCGGCATGGTCATGTCGCCGTTCAGGCCCACCTTGACCCTGATCGTTCCATTGTCGGGGTCGATAGTCGGCGAAATCTCCCGTACCGGCGCCGCAATTCTGTGGGTGGGATCCGACAGGAGGCTGACATTGACGAGATTATCGATATCGCGCTCGAGGAACAGGGATTCATAAACGTCGAAGACCGCATCGCGCGGCCCGTCATGCGCCAGCGTGAAGACGAGCTGGGCGGCCTGCGCCACCTGGCCGACCTCGACATTACGCGCCGTGATGACGCCATCCGCATCCGCCCTGAGTTCGGTGTAGGACAGGGCATCGCGCGCCGTATCGAGCTGCGCCTGCGCCGATCTCACCGCACCCTGCGTCGTGAGCAGGGTTTCCTGGGCCTTGTCGACCGCCGAACGCGAGGTCACCTGCGTCTTGAAAAGGCTTTGTTGACGATCGAACGTCAATTGCGCCTGCGTCTGCTGCGCCTCCGCAGATTGCAGGTTGGCCAAGGCGACATCGAGATCGGCCTTTTGCTCTTCGGGATCCATGCGGGCAAGCAATTGCCCGGTCTTGACCCGTGCGCCCACATCCACCAGCCGCTCGGTGATCTTGCCGCTGACCCGGAAGGACAGATCCGTTTGGACCCGCGCCTTTACTTCGCCCGTGATGACGCTACCGCGATCGACGGGCTTTTTCTCAACCGCGACCACATCGACGGTGCGAAGCGGCTTTTCGGCGGGCGGCTCGTCATTGCTGCAGGACGACAGGGCGAAAATGCCGCCAAGCGCCGCCGCGATAAGAATGGTTCTCATGGTGACCTCTTGATTTTCGCCTCATCCTATAATATTTGACTGACTGAATAGTCAATGAAATTCTTATGCTGCTGATCGAGGAGCTGTCCGGAGCATCCGCACGGGTTCCCGAATGATCATTCCCTCGTCGTCCGGCACATACCTGCGGGCGCATTGGCAATGATCCGGCATAGCGAAGCATGTGCGCGCCTTCACAAAAATCGTTCCGGTTTTTGCGCCGGTGCTATAGGCAAACCCATCTCTCACTTCCGCCAATCGCGACGGACGGAAGGGCGCGCGTCGAAAACAGAAGGATCCGGGGCCATGCCGAAAGCAAAGCTGACACGTGCTGAACAGAAGATACAACGTCCGTTGCAAATTCTCGATGCAGCATTCGAGGAATTCACCAAAAGGGGATTTACCGCGACCCGGGTGGAGGACATCGCGGAACGGGTGGGAGTGACGAAAGGCACGGTCTACGTCTATTTCGAAACCAAGGAGGCGCTTTTCGAGGCCATGGTAAAACGTGCCTCCATGCCGTTCCGGGAGACGTTCAGCGCCTATACGCATAAGTCAGACGATCCCGTCGAGCAGCTTCGCCTGCTGCTCGAATTCCTGTTCGACTCACTCGTCGACAACAGAAAAATGCGGGAACTGTTTCGTCTAATCGTCGCGGAAGGCGCAAAATTCCCGGATCTCATCGACCAGCACTATGACACGATGATGGCGCCGGTCTTTGCGCGCATCGATACGATCCTGGAGGAGGGCGTGGCGAAAAAAAGGTTCAGGGCTAATCCCCCCGAACTCGCCAAGGTCGTGATGTCGCCCATGGTTGGAACGTTGGTGTTTCGGCTGATTTTCAACGACCGGCGCATTCTGGACAGGCAGGCTGTTCTCAAGATTCATCTCGAACTGATTATGCGCGGACTGCTGGCATAGGCATCAAGGCACGCGGCCGCGGACCTCTATTCCTGACTTTCAAGCCGATATCGGGAACCGGGGTAGAGCAGCCGTACGGATGTGACGGCGCGGCTCGATGACCAGGTTCTGCGGCGCACGAGAAGGCAAGGCTCGTTTCGGCTTATGGCCATCAATTTGCACTCCCAGGGCTGGGGCGACGCGGCCTCGATGAATTGCTCTGTTCGCGAAATTGGCGCCGCCGCTGTCAAATAGGCATTCGGGGTGAGCGTATTGAAATCCTGCATCAGATAATCTGGAGCGATCTCCGCATTGACGAAGCGATCTTCAAGCTGGATCGGCACATCGTCTTCGTGGTGGACAATGATGGAGTGAAAAACCTTCGCTCCCACGGCGATCTCCAGCGCCGTTGCGAGATCGGGACCGCAAACTTCCGTCTGGGCAAGGATCAGGCTCGGTCGATGCGTCGAACCGCGTTCCTTGATCTCGTCGGCAATGTTGCGCACGCCCATCATGCCAGCGCTTCGCTTTTTCGGGGCGACAAAAGACCCGCGCCCCTGCACACGAACGATCACCCCCTCGGTTGCCAACTCCCGCAGCGCTCGGTTCGCCGTCATCCGACTGACACCCAGCATGTCCACGATCTCGTTTTCGGAGGGTATCCTGTGGTTCGTCAACCACTCTCCGCCGGCGATCTTTTCCTTGATCTGTTCTTTCACTCGCTCATACAGCGGCAGGGAGGAGCGATCGCCCGAGACAGGAAACTCGTTTTCGATGACGGACAGCATTGAAACTCCTAAAAATCGGGCGACTGCACAAAACGCAGCCAGAATCCGCACAAGCACAAAATTATCACATCCCGCCTTGCTTGTCTTTCGCAAATGTGTGAAGTTACATATACAACTTGAGGGGAAAATAATGGCGAGCGAAGACTCGATCTCTGGCAACAGCAGGTCTCCCGCCGATGGTCGTGGCGATACTCAAATGCCCGCCCAGCGCAAGGGCAGCGGCTGCCATGCCGAAGGAGAAGCTGTATTTGATGGCGCGGCTAGGCAATATGCGCTGAAAGCTCACCCTTTTCAGAACCAACCAGCGCAGGCGCGTTCGACCCAACGTCGCCGATACGCGCGTCCCATGCGAATTTTTCAAAGTTGTATAGTGAACTTCCAGCATACCGCTTCAAGGCGAACATCCAATTCCACGTTGATTCGACGAGCGCCCGACCGCCGATTTCGCCGGGACATGAAATGCACCAATGACCGCCGGGCTCAGGGGTAGGCATCTGCCCAGGGCACGCCCGGCTGAAACCACAAAACGCATGCCAGCAACTTGCCAATCATCAAACCAAAAGGGGAATGCAATGCTGAATTCAAAGTTGAAAATCGCGCTGGCCACCACCGCGCTCATCATGGGAGCCTATGCCGGGTCAGCGAGAGCGGAAGGCTATTGCGCCGCTGGAAAGACCATCACCTTCGCCGGCATCGACTGGGAAAGCGGCGCTTTCATCACCGAAGTCATGAAGGAAATCCTCTCCAAGGGCTATGATTGCAAGGTCGATTCCATTCCCGGCAACTCCGTGACGCTGGAACAGGCAACCGCCAATAACGACGTGCAGATCTTTGCTGAAGAATGGATCGGCCGCTCCGACGTCTGGAACAAGGCTGCGGAAGCCGGGCAGGTAACATCGGTCGGCAAGACCTTCGTCGGCGCCGCCGAAGGCTGGTTCGTGCCGGAGTATCTGGTCAAGGGCGACCCGGCGAAAGGCATCGAAGCCAAAGCTCCGGACCTGAAGAACGTCGACCAGCTTTCCGACCCGAAGATCGTTGAACTGTTCAAGGATCCGGAAGAGCCCGCCAAGGGCCGCTTCCTCAATTGCCCCTCGGGCTGGACCTGCGAAGGCGTCAACACCGCAAAGCTGCAGGCCTACAAGCTGGAAGCAAACTATGTGAACTTCCGGCCCGGCACCGGCACCGCTCTCGACGCCGCAATTGCCGCCGCCTATCTCCAGGGCGAACCGATGCTGTTCTATTACTGGAGCCCGACGGCAATCATGGGCAAATACAAGCTCATCCAGCTGCAGGAGCCGGCCTATAGCGAAGCCTGCTGGAAGGAACTGACGAGCGCCGATGGAAAGCGCGACGCCGGTTGCGCCTTCCCCTCCGTCGAGGTGGCCTATGGCGTGAACAGCACCTTTGCGAAGGAAGCACCGGAGATCATTGCGATCCTTGAAAAGGCGACCTTCCCGTTGACGGAGATCAACGCCAGCCTCGCCTACATGACCGACAAGCAGGTCGATGCGACAGCCGCCGCCAAAACCTTCCTTCAGACCAAGAGCGATGTCTGGGGCAGCTGGGTTTCTGCCGACGCCAAGGCGCGTATCGAAGCCGCCGTCAAGTAAACATCGCACGCGCGCCGGGCTTCCGGCGCGCCTTTTCCCGTCAGGACAGGGGCCGGCTACCGCACATGGGGTCGGCAGGCGCGAGGACGACACCAATGTTTCCTGAAGTTTTCCATATTTCCATCCGCGGCCCGATCAATGAGATCGTGCGCTCGCTGGTGGTGAATTACGGCTCCGTTTTCAAGGCGATCTCGCAGACGATCCTGCAGGCGATCCTCTTTGTGGAATGGGTGCTGCGCGGTCTGCCGTGGTGGGCCATTTTTCTGGTCTTCCTGGTGCTCGCCTGGTTCGCGGCGAAGAAGATTTCGCTCGTCATCATGGTGGCGGTGATGCTGTTCATCGTCGGCGCGCTCGGTCTCTGGGACCTGACGATGCAGACGCTGGCGCTGATGCTGATTGCCAGCCTCATTTCCATCGTCATCGGGGTACCCATAGGTATCCTGCTTGCCAAAAGCGAATGGGCTCGGCGCATCACCCTGCCGATACTCGATGTCATGCAGACCATGCCGAGCTTCGTCTATCTCATTCCCGCCATCATGCTTTTCGGCCTCGGCAAGGTCCCGGCCGTACTGGCCACCATCGTTTATGCCGTGCCGCCGCTGATCCGCCTGACCGATCTCGGCATCCGGCAGGTGGACCGGGAGGTCGTGGAGGCGGCGACCGCATTTGGCGGCAGCCCGAGACAAATCCTCTTCGGCGTCGAATTGCCGCTCGCCACGCCCACGATCATGGCCGGCCTCAACCAGACGATTATGATGGCGCTCTCCATGGTCGTCGTCGCCTCGATGATCGGCGCGCGCGGCCTTGGCGAGCAGGTGCTGAACGGCATCCAGACGCTCGATGTCGGCAAGGGCCTCGAAGCAGGTCTCGGCATCGTTATTCTCGCAATCGTGCTCGATCGCATCACCCAGGGTTTTGGTCGATCCAGCCGGAAGGAAATGGGCAATGACTGATATCCATATCCGCAACGTGTCCAAGATATTCGGCGGCAACTGGAAAGCTGCGCTGACCATGGCCCAGCAGGGCGCGGAAAAAAGCGAAATCCTGGCAAAAACGGGATGCAGCGTCGGCCTCGACAATGTCAGCCTCGACATCGAAGCCGGCCGCATTTTCGTGATCATGGGCCTCTCCGGTTCCGGCAAGTCGACGCTGGTGCGCCACATCAACCGGCTGATCGAACCGACAAGCGGCGAGATTCTCGTCGGCGGCGACAATGTTCTAGCACTGAAGCCCAAAGACCTGCGCGACTTCCGCAACCGACGCGTCAGCATGGTGTTCCAGAATTTCGGTCTGATGCCGCACCGCACCGTCTTGCAGAACGTCGTTTATGGCCAGCGCGTGCGCGGGCTGACCAAGGCCGACGCGCGGCCCATCGGCATGAAGTGGATCGAGACCGTCGGCCTTTCCGGCTATGAGGACAAGTTTCCGCACCAGCTTTCCGGCGGCATGAAGCAGCGCGTCGGTCTGGCCCGGGCACTCGCGGCCGATACCGACGTCATACTGATGGACGAGGCCTTTTCGGCGCTCGACCCCTTGATCCGCGCCGACATGCAGGACCAGTTGCTGCAGCTCGAAAAGAACCTGCACAAGACCATCGTTTTCATCACCCACGATCTCGACGAGGCGCTCCGCATCGGCGCACAGATCGCGATCCTGAAGGACGGCAAACTGGTGCAGGTTGGAACGCCGGATCAGATTCTCAACAGCCCCGCAAATGATTATGTCGCCCGTTTCGTGGAACGCCGCGCGGGTGCGGGGGAAGGCCAGCATGGCTGACACGATCACCATCGATCGTCCCCTCACCTGGCAAGAGATCGCCGCTGTTGCAAAAGGCGCCACGCTTTCCCTGTCGGACAAAGCGTGGCGGCGCATTGCCGAAGCCCGCGCCGTCGTCGATGCGCTCGTCGAAAAACGGGTGCGCGGTTACGGCATCAACACAGGTGTCGGCGCGCTCTGCGATGTGATTGTAGACATCCCACAGCAGCAGGCTCTTTCCCGCAACATCCTGCTCAGCCACTCCTGCGGCGTCGGCGAACCGCTCGGGCGCGAAGAAACACGGGCCATCATGGCCGCCCAGATCAACAACTTCGCGCATGGTTATTCCGGCGTGCAGGTCAAAACGGTCGAAGCGCTGCTCGCCCTGCTGAATGGCGATATTCTTCCCGTTATTCCGTCAAAGGGCTCGGTGGGTTACCTCACCCATGCCGCGGCCATAGGGCTGGTGCTGATCGGCGAAGGCCGGGCCCGCCATGGGGGCGAACTCATCAGCGGCCGGCAGGGGCTCGCAAAGCTTAGCCTCGAACCCATGGTTCTGCAGGCGAAGGAAGGGCTCAGCCTCGTCAACGGCACACCCTGCGCCACCGGCCTCGCCAGCCTCGCGCTTGCGCGCACGGCTTCGCTCCTTGACTGGGCCGATGCGGCAGCAGCAATGAGCTATGAAAACCTTGGCGCGCAGGCCGATCCCTTCGCCGCAGGGCCGCTGGCACTGCGCAGCTCGCCCGGCATCCAGACTGTCGGCGCAAACCTGCGCCAGCTTCTGGCGGCAAGCCCGCTGCTTGCCCGGTCGGCCGGATCCCGCACGCAGGATCCGCTTAGCCTGCGCGCCGTGCCGCAGGTGCACGGCGCCGTTCGCGACAGCGTCGCGCAGATCGTAGACGTCGTAGACCGCGAACTCGCGAGTGTCACGGACAACCCGGTCGTCGGCGGCACGCCGCAGTCGCCCGAGGTCCACTCCCAGGCCCACGCCGTCGGTGCGTCGCTCGGGCTTGCCATGGATGGGCTGGCGACGGCCGCAGCCGAACTCGCGGCGATTTCCGAGCGGCGTATCGACCGGCTCGTCAACCCGCTTGTCAGCGGGCTGCCCGCCTTTTTGGCGGAAGGTGATGGTGTCTGTTCCGGTTTCATGATCATCCAGTACACCGCCGCAGCGCTTGCCGCGGAAAACCGCCGCCTCGCCGCCCCCGCCAGCCTCGATGGCGGCATCACCTCCGCCTTGCAGGAGGATATATTGACTCACGCCACCGCCGCCGCCGACAAGACGCTTTCGATTATCGGCAACCTGGAAACCATTCTCGCAATCGAGATCATGAGCGCCGCGCAGGCTTACGACATGCAGCCAGACGAAGGCGGCCGTGCGCCCGGCACCAATAGGCTTTATCAGCGCGTCCGGACGGCGGCGCCATTTTACCGCGATGACCAGCCGCTCAACAATCTGGTAGCCGCCATTCGGGAAATGTTGCAAACCACGCTTACGGGGATAGGTGTCGACAACATCAACCCGGCTCACGCAGAATGCTCATCCCATTCTTTCTGAAGCGTAAGAGCCGGGACCGGGGGGGAACACCACGGTTCGGCTGCCGTTCAGGAATAAACGCCGATGAATATGGGCGTGTATGGCGCGCGCCAGCACCTGCGCCTCCACGTCGCGGCCGAGCGACACGTAATCCTCCGCCGACTGGGCATGGGTGATGCGCACGATATCCTGTTCGATGATCGGTCCCTCATCCAGATCGGCGGTCACATAATGCGCCGTCGCGCCAATCAGTTTCACACCGCGCTGATAGGCCTGCTTGTAAGGGTTGGCGCCCTTGAAAGAGGGCAGGAAGGAGTGGTGGATATTGATGATCCTGCCCGACATCGCCTCGCACATCCTGTCGGAAAGCACCTGCATGTAACGTGCCAGCACGATGAGTTCCGTACCCGAGCTTTCCACGATCTCCATGATCCGGGCTTCGGCCTGCGGCTTGTTCTGTTTCGTCACCGGAATGTGGTGGAACGGAATGTCGTGATTGACGACAACCTTCTGGTAATCGAAATGATTGGAGACGACGCCGACAATATCGATCGGCAGCGCCCCGATGCGCCAGCGATAGAGCAGGTCATTGAGGCAATGGCCGAAGCGCGACACCATCAAAAGAACCTTCATCCGCTCTGCCTGATCGTGCAGCGCCACCTCCATGCCGAATTTTTCCGAGATGGGCGCCAGCCCGTCCATCAACGCGTCGCGTGTCTCACCCTCCTCGGAAATGAAACCCACGCGTATGAAAAAACGGCCTGTGCCGAGATCGTCGAACTGCGAACTGTCGACGATGTTGCACCCCTTCTCAGCGAGAAAGCCTGAAAGGGCGGCGACAATGCCGCGGGTAGACTTGCATGTCACGGTCAGGACGAAGTTCGTCATCTGGCGATCTTTCTGTCATCAATATGGAAAACGCCCGCGCGGCTGGACGCGCGGGGCAAGCCGCAAGCGCGGCGGGGAAAATCGGGCTTAGACATCGAGGGTCGTCTGATGCTCCCATGCGGTGAATTGCGAGCAGTAGCTGTTCCACTCACCCTGTTTGAGTTTCAGATAGGCATTCGAAAATTCAATGCCGAGCGCCTGCTGCAATTCCGCATCTTTCTCATATTCGCGCAGCGCATCGAGAAGGTTGAGCGGTAGCTTCGGTGCATCCGTGACCGTATGGCCCTCGCGATACATGTCGATATCGTAGTGCGGACCGGGATCGGCCTTGGAGCGGACACCGGAAAGGCCAGCCGCGATGATGATGGCCTGCAACAGATAAGGGTTCACGGCTCCATCCGGCAGGCGCAGTTCGAACCGTCCCGGCCCCGGCACGCGCACCATATGGGTGCGGTTATTGCCGGTCCAGGTCACCGTATTCGGCGCCCAGGTCGCGCCGGAAACGGTACGCGGTGCGTTGATGCGCTTATAGGAGTTGACCGTCGGATTGGTGACGGCCGCAAGCGCCGACGCGTGTTTCATGATGCCGCCGAGAAACGTCTTGCCCTTGGCCGACAGACCGAACGGCATTTCCCTGTCGGCGAAGGCGTTGACCTTGCCGTCGAGGTCCCAGACCGAAATATGGGCATGGCAGCCATTGCCGGTCAGGCCCTTGAAAGGCTTCGGCATGAAGGTGGCGCGCAGCCCGTGTTTTTCGGCGACGGATTTGACCATGAATTTAAAGAAGGAATGTTTGTCGGCGGTCTGCAGCGCGTCGTCATATTCCCAGTTCATCTCGAACTGGCCGTTCGCGTCCTCATGGTCGTTCTGGTAGGGCTTCCAGCCCAGCTCCAGCATATAGTCGCAAATCTCGGCGATCACATCGTAACGGCGCATCACCGCCTGCTGGTCGTAGCAGGGCTTTTCCGCTGTGTCGTATTCGTCGGAGATTTTCGCACCGTCCGGCGAAATCAGGAAAAATTCCGGCTCCACGCCGGTCTTGACCCTGAGCCCTTCGCTGGCCGCCTCAGCGATGAGCTTTTTCAGCACCACGCGCGGCGCCTGCTCCACCGGCTGGTCTTCCATCATGCAATCGGCGGCGACCCAGGCGACATCCTTTTTCCATGGAAGCTGGATGACCGAAGAGGCGTCGGGCACGGCGAATAGATCGGGATGGGCGGGCGTCAAATCGAACCAGGTGGCGAAGCCTGCAAAACCCGCGCCATCCTTCTGCATATCAGCGATCGCTTCTGCAGGAACCAGCTTGGCGCGCTGGCCCCCGAAGAGATCGGTATAGCTGATCATGAAATATTTGACGCCCTTTTCGGCAGCAAACTTGGAGAGGTCCAGTGTCACGTCATTCCCCTTTTTTGAATATCAGACACTCATCAAAAAAGACGGGCACATCCTCCCAAATGCGCCCGTCCGTCTTTATGGCTTAAAAGCTGCCTTTGCCCGGGAACCAGCTGGTTCCCGCCAGCGGAACCTGCGCCATGGCGGCGGCCTCCATCGTCAGCGCCACCAGATCTTCCGGCTCCAGATTATGGAGATGGTTCTTGCCGCAGGCGCGCGCGATGGTCTGCGCCTCGAGCGTCATGACCTTCAGATAATTGGCAAGACGGCGGCCGGCGGCGACGGGATCGAGGCGTGCGGCAAGTTCGGGATCCTGCGTGGTGATTCCTGCGGGGTCTTTGCCTTCGTGCCAGTCATCATAAGCGCCTGCTGTCGTACCGAGTTTTTGATATTCGTCTTCCCAATGCGGATCGTTATCACCCAGCGCCACCAGCGCCGCCGTGCCGATGGCGACAGCATCCGCACCAAGCGCCAGCGCCTTGGCGACATCAGCGCCCGACCGAATGCCGCCGGAGACGATGAGCTGCACCTTGCGGTGCATGCCGAGATCCTGAAGCGCCTGAACAGCGGGGCGAATGCAGGCGAGCGTGGGCATGCCGACATTTTCGATGAAGACATCCTGCGTGGCGGCCGTGCCGCCCTGCATGCCGTCCAGCACCACCACATCGGCACCGGCCTTCACCGCCAGTGCGGCGTCGTAATAGGGCCGCGCACCACCGACCTTGATGTAGATCGGCTTTTCCCAGTCGGTGATTTCGCGCAGTTCGAGGATCTTGATTTCCAGATCGTCGGGGCCGGTCCAATCAGGATGACGGCAGGCGGAGCGCTGGTCGATGCCCTTTGGCAGGTTGCGCATATTGGCGACGCGATCGGAAATCTTCTGGCCGAGCAACATGCCACCACCACCCGGCTTCGCACCCTGGCCGACAACGACCTCAATGGCGTCCGCGCGACGCAGATCCTTCGGATTCATGCCGTAACGGGAGGGCAGATATTGATAGACCAACGTCTGGCTGTGGCCGCGCTCCTCATCCGTCATGCCGCCATCGCCCGTCGTGGTGGAGGTGCCAGCGATTGTCGCGCCGCGGCCGAGCGCTTCCTTGGCGTTGCCCGAAAGCGCGCCAAAACTCATGCCGGCAATGGTGATCGGCGTTTTCAACGTGATAGGCTTCTTGGCGAAGCGCGTGCCGAGGGTCACGGTCGTATCGCATTTCTCACGATAACCTTCGAGCGGATAACGCGAAATGGACGCGCCGAGAAACAGGAGGTCATCGAAATGCGGAACCTTGCGCTTGGTGCCCGCACCGCGAATGTCATAGATGCCGGTCGCCGCCGCACGGCGGATTTCCGCCAGCGTGTGGTCGTCGAAGGTCGCGGATTTACGCGGCGGGGTGAAGGGGTTGTGATAGCTCATCGGAATATCCCTCGCCTCAATACGCGTCGGCGTTGTCGATGTTGAAATTATAGAGCGTGCGGGCCGAACCATAGCGCTTGAACTCTTCCGGCCGGACATCGCTGACGCCGGCCTTTTCGAGGAGTTCTGCAAGCTTTTCGAGATGTTCGGGCCGCATGTCCTTCTCGATGCAGTCGGCACCCAGGCTCTTCACCGAGCCGCGCACGAAAAGCTTCGCCTCATAAAGGGAATCGCCCAGCGCATCGCCCGCATCGCCGCAGACGACGAGATGGCCGGACTGGCCCATGAAGGCGGACATATGGCCGATATTGCCTTTCACGACGATATCGATGCCCTTCATGGAAATGCCGCAGCGGGAGGCGGCATTGCCCTTGATGACCAGAAGCCCGCCGCGGCCGGTGGCGCCAGCATATTGCGAAGCATCGCCCTCAATGACGACGGTGCCCGACATCATGTTTTCGGCAACGCCCGGTCCGGCCGAGCCATGAACGGTGACTGTGCCGCCATCATTCATGCCGGCGCAATAATAACCGACCGAACCGCGCACATCGACGGTGACGGGGCTGTCGATGCCAACGGCGACGGCATGGTGGCCGCGCGGATTGACGACTTCGAATTCGGTATCGTTGACACCGGAGGAAAGACCGTGGAGCGCCTTGTTGAGTTCACGCAACGGCGTGTGGGAGAGATCGAAAACTGGCATGGATTATGACTTTCAAAACAGGCGCCGATGACGGGTCTCAGGCGGCCTTTTCATGGTCCCAGAAATAGACGGTCGCCGGCTCCGGCTCCCACACCCGGGCATTTTCAATGCCGGGCAGGTTGACCAGAGCGCGATATTCCGAACCGAAAGCGACATATTGGTCGGTCTCGGCCATGACAGCAGGCTTGCAAGCGATGGGATCACGCACCACGCCAAAACCGGATTTGGTGCCGACGACGAAAGTGAAGAAACCATCGAGATCATCGAGCGCACTTGTCAGTGCTTCGCCCAGATCCTTGCCCTTGGCCATTTCCGCCGTGAGATAGGCGGCGGCCACTTCCGAGTCGTTCTGGGTTTCGAAGGTCATGCCTTCGCGCACCAGTTCACGGCGCAGATTATTGTGGTTGGAGAGCGAACCATTGTGCACCAGGCACTGGTCGGCACCGGTGGAGAAGGGATGCGCGCCAAGCGTCGTCACCGCCGATTCCGTCGCCATGCGGGTGTGACCGATGCCGTGGCTGCCGGCCATGGAACGCACGTCGAAACGGGCGACGACATCCTTCGGCAAGCCGGTTTCCTTATAGATTTCCACACTGTCGCCGGAACCCATCACCCGCACATTCGGCCGGATGGCGGCTAGAATCGCGCGAATACCATCCAGCTTCCCGGCGGGAATATCGAGAACCGCATGGGTGCTTTTTACCGTGACCACGGCGTCAACGCCGTTTTCCTTCAGCGTCACGGCAAGGCCGGAAAAATCGGCGGCAGGATCGGCCGACTGGATCGTCACTTTCGCACGGCCATCGGCCGCACTTCCATAGATCGCGATGCCGGCCGAATCCGGCCCGCGATCGGTCATGGTGACGAGCATGTCCGAGAGCAGCTGACCCAGCTGCGGCTCAAGGCTTTTGTCTTTCAGGAATAGTCCAACAATGCCGCACATCGACAGGCGCCTCCATTCGTTTCCGAATGAAGGGCTAACATATGGAATTCTATTCCGTCAACTATGAGGAATATTTTTTTCTTCTAAGGCAAATTATCAATCGTTGCCTAGCCGCCTTTGCGGATAGGAAATGATCGACAAATAACGGGCGGGAAGCTTCACCAATTCCTCCGGCCCGTGCGGTGCATCGGCGTCGAAAAACAAGCTATCGCCGGCCTGCATGGTGAAAAGCTGCTCGCCGTGGCGGTAAACCACCTCGCCTTCCAGCATGTAGAGAAACTCCATTCCCTCATGCTGGAAGGTTGGGAACACATCCGAGTCCTTGGTCAGCGTGATGAGATAGGGCTCGACGGTGACGCCGCTGGTATTGTTGTCGATATGGCCAAGCAGGCTGTATTGATGACCGGCGCGCGTACCCCTGCGCTCGATATTCACGCCCTGCCCCGCCTTGACGAAAGTGGCGCTGCGCGGTTCCTCGAAACCGCGGAAGAAAGCCGTGATCGGCACGCCGAGCGCCTTTGAAAGCGTCTGCAGGGTGGTAAGCGATGGGGAGATATTGCCGTTTTCGATCTTCGAGAGCATGCCGACGGAAACGCCCGTGGCCGATGCAAGATCGGTGACGGTGATGCCGAGCTTCTTGCGATAGGCGCGGACCTCGTGGCCGATCGCCATTTCCAGATTATTCACCCTTGGCTCGCGAACGGCATGCGGATCCTGTGACAGGAACTGCGCAGCTTCGCTCTGGGTGGCATCCTTGGCCATGGTATCCTCCGGTATCGTCGTGTTTTTCCTTCCTTACAGGAAAACTATTTTAATTCGGAGGAAATCTTTGCCGCATGGCATTCGGCGTATCGCCAAAGCGGGCCTTGAAGCTCCCTGAAAAATGTCCGGCGCTGGAAAAGCCGGTGGCGAAGGCAACTTCCGCGATGGAGAGCGGGCTTTGCTCGAGCAATCGCCGGGCATGATCGAGGCGGATCGCGCGATATGTCTCCAGAAATGTCGACTTCAAATGGGTCGCAAAAAGCCGGTCGAGGTGGCGCGCGCTTGTGCCCGCCAGCTTTGCCATGGTCTGTCGGTCGAGCGGGCTTTCAATGGTCGTTTCCATTTTTTCCAGCACGGTCAGCAAGGCCGGATGGTTGGTGCCATGACGCTCCGCCGAGGAGCCGCGCTGCGGTGCACCGGGTTCGGCGACGGCCGTGTGCAGATACCAGTCGCTGACACGCCTTGCGAAATGCGCGCCCATTCTCTGCGAAATCATCGCATGCATCATGTCGAGGGGCGCAACGCCGCCGGCGCAGGTAATGCGGTCGCCATCGAAAACAAACCGCGCCTGCCGGGGCGTGAGATGGCCGAAGGCCTCTTTCAGCACCGGCGCATGTTCCCAATGGATGGTGAAATCGCGGTTTTCCAGCAATCCCGCCGCGGCCAGCACATAAGCGCCGCTGGAAATGCCCCCGATCCTGACACCCTGCCGCGCCAGCCGCCGTAACGTCCCGTAAGAATTTTCCGCAGCGGTCCAGTCCTGCGGCCCGCCGCCCGCACAGACGAAAATCGTGTGGCATTTCTCGCCGGCAGCGGTAAGCGCCTCACAGCCGACAATGATACCGGACGAGCTTCTGACCGCCTCGCCATCAAAAGACAGGGAAACCGCATCGTAAAGATCGGTTCCTGCGATCAGATTGGCGGCGCGCAACGGCTCCGCCGCCGAGGCATAGGACATCAGTGCAAAATTCGGAACGAGGATAAAACCAATGCGATGGATATTCTTCGGCTCGATGATCGTCATGTCTCTTTTTTAAATCATAATGTCCCTTATCTGCAATCCCCATCCGAACGGCATCGCTAAGCTTGCTCGATATGGTTCGAGGTACGCCAGATGCGCTATTCTGCTTTTTCGATTTTCAAGAACGGCCTTTTTGGCAACAAGGCGTGGAAACCCGCATGGCGGGATGTATCGCCGAAACTACATTATGACGTCATCATCGTTGGCGGCGGCGGGCACGGGCTGGCGACGGCCTATTATCTCGCCAAGGAATTCGGCATCACCAATGTCGCGGTGCTGGAGAAAAACTACATCGGCTCCGGCAATGTCGGCCGCAACACCACGATCATCCGCTCCAATTATCTGCTGCCGGGCAATAACCCGTTCTACGAGCTTTCGATGAAGCTATGGGAAGGTCTGGAGCAGGATTTCAATTTCAACGCCATGGTTTCCCAGCGTGGCGTGCTGAACCTCTTCCACTCCGATGCGCAGCGAGATGCCTATACAAGGCGCGGCAATGCCATGCGGCTGCACGGCGTCGATGCCGACTTGCTGGACCGCGCCTCGGTCAAGGCGATGTTGCCGTTTCTCGATTTCGACAATGCCCGCTTCCCCATTCAGGGCGGATTGCTGCAAAAGCGCGGCGGCACCGTCCGTCACGATGCCGTCGCCTGGGGTTATGCACGCGGTGCAGACAGCCGTGGCGTCGATATTGTTCAGGGCTGCGAGGTAACAGGCATTCGCCGCGAAAACGGCGCGGTCGTGGGCGTCGAGACGAGCCGCGGCTTCATCGGCTGCGGCAAGCTGGCTTTGGCAGCGGCGGGCAATTCTTCACAGGTCGCCGCCATGGCCGGGCTGAAACTGCCGATCGAAAGCCATGTGCTGCAGGCTTTCGTGTCCGAAGGGCTGAAACCCTTCATCGATGGCGTCGTCACTTTCGGGGCCGGCCATTTTTACGTCTCGCAATCCGACAAGGGCAGCCTCGTTTTCGGTGGCGATATAGACGGCTACAATTCCTATGCCCAGCGCGGCAATCTGGCGACGGTCGAACATGTGGCGGAAGCCGGCAAGGCGATGATACCGGCGCTTTCCCGCGTCCGGGTGCTGCGCTCCTGGGGCGGCATCATGGATATGTCGATGGACGGCTCTCCGATCATCGACCAAACCCCGATCGACAATCTCTATCTCAATGCCGGCTGGTGTTACGGCGGCTTCAAGGCGACGCCCGCCTCCGGTTTCTGCTTTGCCCATCTTCTCGCACGCGGCACACCGCAGGAAACGGCGACGGCCTTCCGGCTGGATCGTTTCCGGCATGGTTATCTCATCGATGAAAAAGGTCAGGGCGCACAGCCCAACCTTCATTAATCCAGCGGATCAAGGACGTTCGATATGGCAAGTCTCGTACTCTGCCCGCATTGCGGGCAAAGACCCAAGGAAGAATTCACCGTCAAGGGTGCAGCCCTCCAAAGGCCCGCCGCCGATGCTGGCTCCGATGAATGGTTCGACTATGTCTATCTGCGCGACAATCCGCGCGGAGCCTATGAGGAATATTGGCACCACACCTCCGGTTGCCGCCGCTGGCTGGTCGTGGCCCGCGATACCGTGACCCACGAAATATCCGCCTGCCGCGACGCTGCCGAAAAGACGAAAGTGACAAGCGCATGAGTTCCAACCGCCTGAAGACCGGCGGTCTGATCGACCGCTCCAAACCGCTTTCCTTCACCTTCGACGGCAAGACGATGTCAGGCTTTGCGGGTGACACCCTTGCCTCCGCCCTGCTCGCCAATGGCCAGCAGCTTGTCGGCCGCAGTTTCAAATATCACCGCCCGCGCGGCATATTGACAGCAGGCGCCGCCGAGCCGAATGCGCTGATGACCATCGGCAGCGGTGGCCGCACCGAGCCGAACACACGCGCCACCATGCAGGAGCTTTATGCCGGGCTGGAAGCGAAAAGCCAGAACCGCTGGCCCTCGCTGGATTTCGATATCGGCGCATTGACCGGCCTGCTGTCGCCCTTCCTCAGCGCAGGGTTTTACTACAAGACCTTCATGTGGCCCGCCGCCTTCTGGGAAAAAATCTACGAGCCCTTCATCCGCAAGGCGGCCGGCCTCGGCAAGGCGAGCTACGAGGCGGACCCGGATACCTATGACAAATGCTGGGCGCATTGCGACCTGCTGGTGATCGGCGCGGGCGCTACAGGACTTGCGGCAGCCCTTGCCGCCGGCCGCGCCGGAGCGCGCGTCATCATCGTCGATGAACATTCCGTGGCAGGTGGCGGGCTTCTTTCCGAAACCGCGACCGTCGGCGGCAGGAGCGCTGCGGATTTCGCCGCGAGCTGCGTCGCCGAACTCGAAGCCCTGCCTGATGTGACGGTGCTGACGCGAACAACGGCTTTCGGCTGGTATGACGGCAATGTCTTCGGCGCGGTGGAGCGGGTGCAGAAACACCTGGCGAACCCGAACGTGCATGTGCCTGTGGAGCGCCTGTGGCGCATTGTGGCCAAGCGCGCTTTGCTCGCCACCGGCGCGGAAGAGCGACCGCTGGTGTTCGGCGGCAACGATATTCCCGGCGTGATGATGGCCGGCGCGATGCGCAGCTATCTCAACCGCTATGCCGTCAGCCCCGGCAAAACGGCGGCGATTTTCACCACCAATGACAGCGGTTATGCACTCGCCCGCGATCTGGAGGCACAGGGCATTCCTCTTGCCGCCATCATCGATAGCCGCGAGCAGGGTCATCCCGGCTATGACGGCAAGGCGCGTGTCATCAAGGGTGGCGTCGTTTCGAATGCGAAGGGCGGCAAGGCGCTTTCCGCCATCGAGATTTATGCGAATGGGCGCACGGAAAGCCTTGATGTCGATGCGCTGGCGATGTCGGGCGGTTTCAGCCCCGTCATCCATCTCGCCTGCCATCGCGGCGGCAAACTGGTCTGGTCGGAAGACCATGCCGCTTTCCTGGCACCCGGCAACCTCAAAGGTTTGGACCTCGCCGGCGCGGTTTGCGCAACAAACGGTATCGCAGCCTGCCTTGAGGACGGCGCGCGAAAGGGCGCGGCACTGGCGCAAGACCTCGGTTTTGCATCAACCATACCGGCATTCGGCATGGTGGAAAACGATATCGTGGCTCCTCCCGCAAAGGCGCTCTGGTCCATCCCCGGTATCAAGGCGAAAGCCTTTGTCGATTACCAGAACGATGTTCATCGCAAGGATCTGGGCCTCGCCATCCGTGAAGGTTATGGCCATGTCGAACTGGCCAAGCGTTATACGACAAACGGCATGGCGACCGATCAGGGCAAGCTTTCCAATGTCAATGCCATCGGGTTGCTGGCCGAAGCGCGTGGCGTTTCCCCGGCGGAGGTCGGCACCACCACCTTTCGGCCCTTTTATACGCCCGTCTCCTTCGGCGCCCTGACAGGAGCCTATCACGGCCATCATTTCCAGCCGGTGCGCAAATCGCCGCTACATGGCTGGGCCGAGAAAAATGGCGCGGTCTTCGTTGAAACAGGTCTCTGGTATCGCTCCTCCTGGTTTCCCCGCGAGGGTGAAAACGGCTGGCGGGAAAGCGTCGACCGTGAGGTTTTGAATGTTCGCAAGAATGCCGGGCTCTGCGATGTGTCGATGCTCGGCAAGATCGAAATCTGTGGCAAGGACGCCGCCGAATTCCTCAACCGGGTCTATTGCAACGCTTTCCTAAAGCTGCCGGTCGGCAAGGCGCGATATGGCCTGATGCTGCGTGAAGACGGCATGATCTATGATGACGGCACCACCAGCCGGCTGGAAGAAAACCGCTTTTTCATGACGACCACCACCGCCTACGCGGCGGGCGTCATGAACCATCTGGAATTCTGCGCCCAGGCGCTCTGGCCGCACCTCGACGTGCGACTTTCCTCCGTCACAGACCAGTGGGCGCAGATGGCGATTGCCGGACCAGAGGCGCGCACCATTCTTCAGAAAATCGTCGATGAAGATATTTCCGACGAGGCCTTTCCCTTCCTTGCAGCCCGGGAAGTCTCTCTGTTTGGCGGGCAACTGCATGGACGCCTGTTCCGGATCTCCTTTTCCGGTGAACTGGCCTACGAGCTTGCCGTCCCGGCCGGTTACGGTGAAAGCGTTGCCGACGCGCTGCTGGAAGCTGGCAAGCCGGAGAATATCATGCCCTATGGCGTAGAGGCGCTCGGTGTGTTGCGTATCGAAAAGGGCCATGTCACCCACAATGAAATCAACGGCACGGTGGTGCCCGCCGATCTCGGCTTCGGCAAAATGGTCTCCGCCACGAAGGCCGATTTCATTGGCCGACGGATGCTGGAACGCGAGGGGCTTTCCGCCACCGACCGTCCGAGCCTCGTCGGCGTCGTGCCGCTTGATCCAAGACAGTCTTTCCGCACCGGCTCGCATATTCTTGCGAAGGATGCCGCGGCAACGCTGGAGAACGATCAGGGTTATGTGACCTCCAGCGCGTTCTCACCGCATTTAGGTTCAACGATCGGTCTCGCCCTGGTCAAGAATGGCCGTGCGCGGCATGGCGAGGAAATCATGGTCTGGAACGGCCTGCGTAGCGAATTTACTCAAGCCCGCCTTTGCAACCCGGTTTTTGTCGATCCTCAAAACGAGAAACTCCATGTCTGATTTCAAGTCTGGCTTCCGGCCGGCGCTGCGCCCGGTGCTGGGCGCGAAGCGGGCAATTGCCTCCACCGCCATCAAGCTCTCTCCCCTGCCGGAAGGCGCGATCATCCATGTTCTGGCCGCACCCGACGCAACGGATTTGGAAGCCCGCCTTCGCCACCTTGCCAAAGGCGATATACGCGCGGTCTCACCGGGCCAATGGTTTATCGTCGGTGAACAACCTCTGCCTCACGCTGATGTGAAGGCGCTTCTTACGGCGCTCGAACCTCAGGCAACGGGTGTCGACCAGAGCCAGGGACGCGTTCGCATTCGCATCGAAGGCAAGATGGCCGAGCGGGTTCTGGCCAAAGGCACGGCGGTCGACCTGTCTCTATTAGCCTTCCCGGTAGGACATTCCGTCGCGACGCTGATCGGCCACATCGCCGCCCACCTCACCCGGCTTGACGGGCGGGTCTTCGAAGTCATCGTGCTGCGCGGTTTTGCCGAAAGCCTGTGGGACGACCTTGCCCGGATGAGCCTCGAATTCCAGTGATCGTGCCGGTCAGGTCCAGATGCTTTCGGGCGTCAGGATTTCGAAAGGAACGATCCGCTGTTCAACGGAGGACGAATCTCCGTTCTCGATGCGCCGCAACATCACGTCGATCAACTGCTGCGGCATCCTGTCGAGAGGAAGCGGCAGCGAGGCGGTGATCAGCCCTTCGTTGAGGCCTTTTCTTGTTTCCGGTCCGATGTCGTTGCAGATGATTTTTATGTCGCGCTGCCGCTCGGCAGGCAATTCCCTGAGTGCACGCAGAACACCCGATATGCCGCCGCCATTGACATAAATCCCCCTGAGCCCCGGTTCGGCAGCAATCATATCCCGCACGATGACATAGGCATTTTCCGGTTCCTCGTGGGTCAGCAGGGTTTCCACGACCTGAAGTTCGGGTGTGTTTTCGCGCATATAGGAGCGGAAGCTTGCGTCCGAAACATCCTGGCACTGATACCGATTGCTACCGATCAGCGGCACGACCACGCCCTCGCCCTTAACCGTCTGGCTGAGGAACCATGCCGCCGTGCGGCCGCGTTTCCAGCTGTCGGTGCCGACAAAGCCCGCGCGGCTCGCCGCCGACAGATCGGATACGTAAGTCACCACGGGAACGCCCTTGCCTCGCAGCTCGTCGATCGCCTGGCTGACGAGCGGATGATCGGCCGTCACCACCGCGATTGCGCCGCAGGATTGTCCCATTTTCAAGAGATCGGAGGACACAGCTTCCGGTGAAAGATCATCCTCGAAAACTATATCCGGCTCGATGATGCTATCCGGCCGCTGGCGTGCGGCAGCGACAATCCCTTCCGCCCAAAGCCGGTAAAGCGACCGGTGGGATTGCTGTAACAGAAAACCGAGCCGGTGATGAGGCATGGCCTCGCGGCGACGGTCCCTGATAGTGCCGAGACCATAAAAACCGATCTCCTCCGCCGCCTTGAATATCTGATCGATCGTATCCTGACGTACGGCAGTCGAGCCGTGCAGCAACCGATTGACCGTGGAGATGCTTACACCGGCGGCTTTCGCAAGATCGGCAATGGTCGGTCGATTCATGACGCCTCACAATTGTATCATCCATGAATGACATAAAATGATATTTATTGCAACATTAAATGAAATATAAATTCCATTTCCATGAAGATGGAAGATATAAACCCTCCTGTCGTTAAGGCCCGTCGGGAGAATGGGCAGGGAGGAAACAATGGCATTTGTCAGGAAATTTCTCGCAACGGGCGCGGTGTCGCTCGTGGTGGCGTCCGGCGCGGTTGCAGCCACTATAGCCCTTGTCGGAGACAAGAATGACGATGCGGTCTGGAACCTCATCCAAAAGGATGTCAACAACGCACGCCTCGCGGCCGAGGCGAATGGCGGCAAGGTCAACTACCTGCGTTTGCAGACCTATGACAATTTCGCGCCAGATGTGGTGCAGCTGATCCAGGCCGCCATCGGCCAGAAGGTCGCGGTGAGGCGCTCGCCGATCTCGGCGCCGAGGTGGAAAATTTAATGGCCAACCATGACGGCCATCCGCCGCAGCCGCCATCGAATTAAAGCATTTCGAGTAAGAGCGATTGCGCTTTTACGTCCGGAAAATTCGTAAAAACAAAAACACAAAGCAAGGATCAGGACCGTTGAAAATCGCCCTAGACCCCCATATGCACCGCCATCTCAGCCTTGAAGTCCTTCCCGCCAAGGTGAAGGAACTTGGTTACGATTGGATCGAACTCAGTCCGCGCGCCGATTTCCTCGAATGGTTCAAGGCACCGCGCGCCTTTCCCGAGCGGATCAAGTCTTTCAAGAAGGCGCTGAGGGACGCTGATGTCGGCATCGCCTCGCTGCTGCCGATGTATCGCTGGGCCTCCAATGACGAAACCGAGCGGCAGGCGGCGGTCAAACACTGGAAACGCGCCATCGAGATCGCCATCGAACTCGAAGTCGACACGATGAACTCCGAATTCGGCCGCGGACCGCATCCCGACAAGGGTTCATGTTATTGCTGCCACACCGGCTCGATGATCGAGGCCTGCGAGGATGCCTGGTGGCGCTCGATGGAAGAACTGGTGCCGATATTCGAGCGCGAAAACATCAACCTGCATGTCGAGCCGCATCCGGAAGACTGGTGCGAAACGCTGCAGCCGGCGCTGGACATCATCCGCACCGTCAATTCGAAGAACGTCAAGTTCCTCTATTGCGCACCGCATACCTTTTATTTCGGCGACGACACCAAGGCGATGCTGCGCGAAGCCAAGGACGTGCTCGCCCATGTGCATGTGGGCGATACCTTCAACCACAAGGCCAGCTCCGGGTTGCGCTATATCCTCAACCCGCCGGGCACGCAGGCGCGAGTGCACCAGCACCTGAATATCGGCCAGGGCGAAGTGCCATGGGACGACTTCTTCGCCACGCTTTCCGAAATCGGCTTTGACGGCATCATGACCTCCTGCGTCTTCGCCTGGGAGGACAGGGCGGATGAATCAGGCCGGTTCATGCGCACCAAGATGCAGGACTATATCGACCTTTATTTCAGAAAATAACGAGGCAGCCGGGCGCTGCGGCCGAGACGGCCCTTGGGGAACACCGTCATTCGAACGATCAAATGGAAAGACGATTGACATGATCAATGGAGAAAGACTGATTTCGCGCCCGTTGCGCTGGGCCATGGTGGGCGGCGGTCGCACAGGACAGGTGGGCTACAAACATCGCACAGGCGCTCTGCGCGACGGCGGCTACCAACTCGTCGCCGGCGCCTTCGATCTCGATGCCGAAATGGGCCGCGATTTCGGCGTCAACATCGGCGTGGCGGCGGAACGCTGCTATCAGGATTACAAGGCGCTGATTGCCGGCGAAACCGCGCGCGAAGACGGCGTTGACGTCGTCTCCATCGCCACCCCCAATTTCACCCACTACGAAATCACTAAAGCCTGTCTTCAGGCGGGACTGCATGTCATCTGCGAAAAACCGCTATTCTTCACGGTGGCCGAATGCGATGAGGTGGCGCGGCTGGCCGAACAGAAGGGGCTGATTGTCGGCGTTACCTATGGCTATACCGGGCATCCGCTCGTCCACCAGATGGCGGCCATGGTCAAAAAGGGAATGCTGGGCGACATCCGTATCGTCGACCTGCAATATACCCACGGCTTCAATGCCGGTGACGACGTGGGCGCGGGCGAAGCCGTCAAGTGGCGCACCAATCCCCGCACTGCCGGCCCAACCTTCGTGCTCGGCGATATCGGCACGCATCTCTATTATCTCTCGCAAATCGTGCTCCCTCACATGAAGGTGGAACGGCTGCTCTGCGACCGCAAGGCCTTCATCCCCACGCGCGCGCCGCTGGAAGACCACGCCACAGTCTTGATGCATTATGACAATGGCGCACGCGGCCGTCTCTGGGTCTCTTCGGTGAATGCCGGCAATATGGGGTCGCAGCGTTACCGTTTCGTCGGCTCCAAGGCCTCACTCGAATGGTCAGATTCCCACCCCGACCAGCTGATCTACGAGGTTCAGGGCGAACCCGGACGCATCTTGCATCACGGCATGCCTTATCTGGAACAGGAAAGCCTCGCCATAGACCGCATGGGCGCGCTGCATACCGAAGGTCTTGGGGATAGCTGGTCGAATATCTATCTCTGGATCGCCCAGGCGATCGACGCGGCAAACCGCGGTGACAGGGCTTTCCTGAAAACCCACCATTATCCCGGCATCGCGGCCGGCACCGAAGGCGTTCGCTGGCTGGAGAACTGCGTCCGCTCGGCCGACGCCGGCGCCGCCTGGATCGACTTCGCATAATCAGATTGGCTACACGCCCTTCAAGCCACTATCAGCCGCCGAGACCTGCTTCGGGCCGCAGAACGCGGCCAGCATCAATTGCGCCCCGAGGATGCCATGACCAACCAGATCACCATCACCACCGCTCCCTGCTGCTGGGGCGTCGACGACGTCAAAAACCCCCATCTGCCCCATTGGGAAAAGGTGTTGGACGAGACAAAGGCCGCCGGTTTCGGCGGCCTGGAACTCGGCCCCTACGGTTATCTGCCGCTCGACCTCGAGCGCGTTTCGCAGGCGCTCAATGGGCGCGACTTGAAGATCGTCGCCGGCACGATCTTCGACGATCTGGTCTCACCTCAGAACCGCGACAATCTGCTGCGCCAGACTGATGAAATCTGCGCGCTGATCACCCGCCTGCCAAAACCGGAAACCCATGCCGGCCAACGCTTTTCCGCCCCCTATTTGACGGTGATGGACTGGGGCCATGACGAGCGGGACTATGCCGCCGGCCATTCCGATCGTGCGCCGCGCCTCGATGGCGGCGCATGGAGCGGCATGGTCGAAAACATCCGCGCCATCGCAACCCTCGCCCGTGACAAATATGACGTGCGCGCCACCATCCACCCCCATGCCGGCGGTTACATCGAATTTGCCGATGAGTTGCAGCAGATCGTCGACGACATTCCCGCCGATCTGGCTGGCTTGTGCCTCGATACCGGCCATATGGCCTATTCGGGCATGGACCCCGTCACCACGCTTCGTCGCTATTGGGATCGCGTCGATTATATTCATTTCAAGGACATCGACGCCACGGTTTTTGAAAAGGTGATGGCAGAACGCATCCGCTTCTTCGACGCCTGCGCCAAGGGCGTCATGTGCCCTATCGGTCGCGGCTCAATCGATTATCCGGCCATCCGCCGCCTTCTGACGGAACTTGGCTATGGCGGTTATATCACCATCGAACAGGAGCGCGACCCGCGCAATGCCGGCGGCATTCTGGACGATCTGGCGGCCAGCAGAGCATTTCTCGCCGAGTGCGGGTTCTAAGCGTTGACCTGAGCCACTGAACTTCTTCCGAATTTTGGTCGCGGGGCAAGAAATCGAAGACTCTCCGAAATTCCGGAGGAAACTTGGGTCTCAGGGCCTTGGGAGGCCTCGTCCTGCTGGTCGGTCTTGAGATAAAGCGGGACATCCCATCCGCGCTGCGGGGATGGGCGATACCAATAGCGACCGATATCCCGTCAAGACCGTTGCCGTCAGAACGGCAACGGTCGTTATCACGCCTTACTCTTTGGCAAGAGCCATGGCCTTGATCCTGCGCGCGCGGCGGGCCAGCACCAATGGGAGGATGGCAACACCTGCCGCCATGCACCACAAGACGATGGAGATGGTGCTGCTGAAGAGGATGGAGACGTCTCCCCCGGAGATCGCGAGGGCATTGCGCAAGTTCACCTCCATGACGCGTCCCAGCACGAAACCAAGGATGATCGGCGCCATATCGAAACCGACCTTGCGCAACAACCAGCCCAGGAAGCCGATAGCCAGCATGAGCACGATCGAGAAGACCGAGGCGTGCGTGGAATAGACGCCGACGATCGACAGGACGAGGATGCCTGGAACAAGCAACCAGTTCGGCACCGTCAGCACGCGAGCGAATATGTTAACGAGCGGCAGGTTGAGTGCGAGCAGGATAAAGTTGCCCACAAAAAGCGAGGCGATGAGGCCGCCGACGACTTCGGGGCGCTCTGCAAGCAACATTGGGCCTGGCTGTATGTTGTAAAGCATCAGCGCACCCAGCATCACGGCGGTGGTGCCCGATCCGGGAACACCGAGTGTGAGCATGGGAACGAAGGCGCCGGCGGCTGTCGCATTATTCGCCGCCTCGGGCGCCGCCAATCCTCGCACATCGCCCTTGCCGAAGGTGCCTTCCGAGTCCGAGATGCGTTTTTCAGTGGTATAGGATACAGCGGAAGATACCGACGCGCCGGTCCCTGGCAAGACGCCGACGACAAAGCCGATAAGCGACCCGCGTACCGTCGCACCGGCGCTTTTGACGACATCCGCCCAGCGAGCGGTCGTGCGCCCGAGTTCGCGGATCACCGTGACGCCCCTGCCCTGGTGCTCCAGAATGAGCATTGCTTCGGAAATCGAGAACAGACCGATGACGAGCACGACGAATTCGATACCGTCGCCCAGTTCCGGTTCGTTGAAGGTGAAGCGATAAGCGCCGGAGGTGGCGTCAAGGCCAACGGTTGCCAGCATCAAACCGAGCATACAGCCGATCAGCGTTTTGGTGGGCTGGGAGCCGACCATGGATCCGAGCGTTGCAAAGGCGAAGACCATAAGCACAAAATATTCGGCGGGACCGAAACCGATGGCAAGCCCGGATAGCACGGGCGCAAACAGCGCCAAACCGATAGAGCCAATTATACCTCCGACAAAGGATGAAATTCCGGAAAGCGCCAGCGCTTCGCCAGCGCGTCCCTGCCGGGCCATCGGATAGCCGTCCATCGCCGTCATGACGGCGCCGGCATCACCTGGAACATTGAGCAGAATTGAGGAAATACGTCCGCCATATTCTGCGCCACAATAAACCGCGGCCAACAGGATCATGGTGCTTTCCGCCGGCAGCCCCATCGAATACGCGATCGGCATCAGCAGCGCGATCCCGTTGATCGGGCCAATGGCTGGCAGTGCCCCAACCATTGTGCCGATGAAGCAGCCAATGAAACCGATAAGAAGATTCTGCCCGGTGAGAGCAACGGCAAAGCCGTGCCAGAGATAGTCGAAATTCATGATAAGAACCTTTCGGGATTGCGACTTGGCTCAGCCACCAAACATGGAACCGACCGGCAGATAGACTTCGAGCAAGAAGTCGAAGACGAACCACCAAAGCAGCGCATGTCCCACAGCACCAGCCAGAGCCGTTTTGAGCGGCGCACCGAAGAGGAGACCGGAGCCGAAGGTCAGCACGAGAATGGAGACGAAAAAGCCGGCGGGTTCAAAAAGCAGCGCAGCGATCAAGACCAAAGCCGGTATGGCGAGCACCCTGGTGAGAAGCGGCCCGTCTGGAAACCCTTCCACCGAACCGGGCGAAAGGTAATAGACGATTGCGAGCGCACCGAGGATGAAGGCAAGGGCCACCGGGAAAACGCGGGGGCCGAGCGGATCGGAGGCGAAAGCGTAGTCGATGACGCTTCCGCCAAAGCCATAGGCAATCGCAAGCAGCAGGAGAATGACAGCCGAGACGCGACCAATCAGCCGGGCGTTACGCGGCTCGGTGTTACGGGCTTCTGACATTATAGCCTCACAAAAGGGGATGATAGGCGAGGCTGTTTTCAGCCCTCGCCATGTGTAAAAAGCTGGACGGATTTCGAAGCTCTCGCACCAATCCCGTGGTCCGGAGATCGCTTCAGATCGAAACTTGCCGGGCGAAAGCATCGAGCCCGGCAAGGGTTGCCTCACATGCCGGATTCCTTGGCAAGAACCTTGAAGCGCGCCACATCTTCCTTGACGCGGTTCTCGAAATCTTGACCGAGAAGGGTGAACTCGAAGAGACCGCGCGCTTCGCGCTCCTTTGCAAATTCAGGGGTGGCGGCCATTTTCTTGAGGGCGTCGACCCACCAGTTGTAGTCCTCGTCGGAAACATCCTTGCCGACATAGTAGCCACGCCAGATAGGCCAATCGATATCGAATCCCTGCTCCTTGGCCGTGGGCACACTCGCTAGCTCACCCGGCAGACGCTCCGGCGCCATCACGGCCAGGATGCGAACCTTGCCGGCAACGTGATGCTTGACCATTTCAGCTGCATCACCGGAACCGACCTTCACATGGCCGCCTTCGAGTGCAGTCAGCACCGCTCCGCCGCCTTCAAGAGCCACATAGCGCATTTTCTTGGCGTCCTGGCCGGCTGCCTTTGCGAGCAGCGACCCCTTCATCCAATCCTGCGAGCCAACGGCGCCACCACCGGCAATAGGAAAATCGTTCGGGCTTGCCTTGTATGCATCAACAAGTTCGCCGAGCGTCTTGTATGGCGAATCGGCGGCCACGACGAGAACACCGTAATCGGCGCCGAGCGCCCCGAGCCAGCGCACACCCGTTTCGTCATATTTGCCGAATTTCCCTTGGGCGATCAGCAAGGCGGAACCGGACGAAGCAGCCGTGATCAGATTGCCGTCCTTGCCCCGTTTGCCAATCACATGGTTGAAGGCCACCGCCCCGACGCCCCCTTCCATGTAAGTCACAACCATGGGTCTGGAGATCTGTTTGGTCTCCAAAAGAGCATTGCCGGCCAATCGGCACGTCAGGTCGAAGCCGCCGCCGGGTTTTGCACCAGCAAGGCATTCAGGCTTCGATGGTTCGGCGGATGCGGCCATGGTCATGCAGAGCGTACCGAAAGCGGCAGCGGCGATTGTCTTCATCGTCATACGGATCATTGATCTCTCCCATTCATCCCTGAGACCGGGAGGACCGCAATGCTCGCATCGGTCCAGCACAACCGGAACAGTGGTTGGCTATCGGCGACGGTGCAGAATTCCTCCTCGGGTCGACTTGTTCTCTCCCTTGAAGTCGACGCGCAGAAAATAAAGCCTGTTCCTGTCAGGATCCTGTCAAGCCGTTAGCGACCGCCTTGACCTCTGGATCGGGCCGATCTTGATCTGCACAGAGTGCTATGCGATGGTTTTCAGGTGCGGGTATTTCTGGTCGAAGATACACAAGATGTTGGAGAGGCAATTTGCCGCCGATTTCAGCAGACGGGGCATTCCGTCGACTGGATTTCGGATGGGCTTTCTGCGTCCAACGTCCTTTCCTACACCGACTACGACCTCATCATTCTCGACGTGATGCTACCGGGCATGGATGGCTTTGCCATACTGAAGGCGTTGCGAAAATCTGGCAGCACCGCGCCTGTCCTCGTATTGACCGCTCGTTCCGAGATCGACGATCGGGTCAGCGCACTGGATCTTGGCGCCGACGATTACCTGATAAAGCCGTTCGATTTCCGTGAGCTGGAGGCGCGCGCGCGGGTGCTGCTGCGACGACGTAGCGGCGGCGACGCCACGAACATACTCGTCTGCGGCGATGTCAGTCTCGACAGGACCAATCGCAGCGTTCGGGTCGGCAAACGGGAGGTGCAGTTGAAGCGGAGGGAGATGACGCTGCTCGAAGTGCTGGCTTCGCGCCCCGGCAAGGTGTTCAGCAAGGAGGAACTGCTGGACCGCCTGTTTGGCTTCGACGAGGCGGCAGGCCCGAATGCGATCGAGCTTTATGTGGGCAGGTTGCGTAAAAAGCTCGAAGGCGCCCAGACCCGCATCGTGACAGTGCGTGGCATGGGCTACCAACTGGTTTCCGATGCTGGCGCATAGAGGCTCCCTCTTCTCTCGCCTGATGCGCCGCGTCGGCATCGTGCTGGCCCTGGGCGCAGCAGCCATGATCACAGCTGCGTTGTATTATGCGCGCGCTGCCGCCGACGAAGCGTATGACCGGCTTCTGCTGGGTGCTGCGTTTCAGATGAGCGAAGGGCTCGTCGTCTCCGATGACAAACTCACTTTTCAACTTCCAACCTCTGCGTTTGAACTTCTGGGGCTCGCGCAACGCGACCGCATCTTCTATCGCGTCCTTGATACTGAAGGGGAGACGCTGACAGGTTATCGCGATCTTGGAACTCCCCTGGAGATTTCGCACAGCCGCCCCGCTCCGCTCATTGAAAACGCCGTCTATCGCGGCGTCGATGTTCGCATGGTCACGCTATCCCACGCGATCACGATCAATGAGGAAACGAAATGGGCCTATATGATGGTCGCCCAAACGACGGAGGCACGCCGTGCGCTCATCTCGGAACTGATGACGAGGGCGATTTTCATCGTGAGCCTGATGAGCCTGCTTGCGCTCGTCGGCACTGCCTTTGCAATCCGCTATTCGCTGCGACCGGTCGAGACGCTTGGCGAGGCTTTGGCAAGCCGCGAACCGCAAGACCTAACACCCTTGTCCGTGTCGGTCCCCGGCGAACTTTGGCCCTTCGTTGCCTCTATAAACCACTTCATCCGAAGGCTCGATGAACGCGTGCGTTTGATGCAACGTTACGTCGCAGACAGCGCGCATCAGATACGAACGCCCCTTACAGCGTTATCGGCGCAGGTTAGTCTCATCAATGAGGAAAGGCTTGCACCGGAGGATCGGCGCCATCTGGAGCGTGTCCGCAACAGAACGTCGGAGCTTTCACGCTTGACCAACCAACTCCTCAATCATGCCATGGTGATCCATCGGGTCGATTCTGCGCAACTTGCACCCCTGTTCCTGAACGAGGTCGCCCGTGCAGCCTTTCGCCAGGCAATACCGATCACGATCGATCCGGATATTGTGGTGTCCTTCGAGCCGGATGAACAACAGCTTCAAGTGATGGGCGACACGTTAAGCCTTCGAGAGGCCGTGGCCAACATTATCGACAATGCATTGCGGCACGGAGCCGAGACACAGCTGGCAGTGCGCGTGGAAAATTGTGGCGACTTCGGGTTGATCGTCATCGAGGATGACGGTCCTGGCATTCCTCAAGCCGATTGGGAGAGCGTCACCGAACGTTTCTTCTCGACGCGTAGCCAGGGACCGGCGTCTGGTTTGGGATTTGCAATTGCTGCGGAAGTAGCGCGCGCGCTGGGGGGGAGGCTTGGGTTTCGCGAGAAGACAGAAACGGATTTGTTTGCCGTCTATTTGGAACTGCCGCTGATCAAGCAGGAACGGCCATGAAAAGCGTTTACTCCGCCATCGCAGCCATTTCATGTTTCTGCCTCATCACCAGCGCCCATGCAGTGGAAGGGGATAGGGAGTTGTTCCCGGCGAAGGGAATGGAGGAAACCGGGCGCCTTCTCATTCATGCGGCCACGGATCTTGAAGCCATGCGACCAATCGTTTTGGATTTCCAGGAGACCGCGCCGGGGGTCGCTGTCGAGATCCTCGACTTTGTGACCAATGATTTGTTTCGTGAGGTTGCTGCTGCCTGCGCGGACGGAAGGCAAAATGCCGACATCATCCTGTCTTCCTCCGTTGATCAACTCGTTCGTTTGGCAAATGACGGCTGCGCACAACCGCACCAGTCCAGTGAAACCGCCAAGGTTGCCAACTGGGCCAACTGGCGTGACGAAGTGTTTGGCTTTACCTTCGAACCTGTCGTATTTGCCTATGACAAGCGTGCGATTCCACCAGAAGACGTTCCGACCAGCCACGTGGCGCTGGTCGATCTTTTGCGCCGCAAGCCGGATGAATATCGCGGACGCATCGGCACCTATGATATCAGCGCCTCTGGAATTGGTTATCTTCTGGCCTTCTACGACTCGCGCCAGGCGCCGACGACCTATGGTCGCCTGCTCGAGAGCATCAGCCGCGTGGAGCCCGTGATCCGTTGCTGCAACAATGAGGTGCTCGGCGCCTTGTCGACGGGCGAGATTCGTATTGCCTACAACGTCCTTGGGTCCTACGCCTATTTCGCGATGCGATCCAACCCGGCGCTGGGTATCGTTATTCCCCAGGATTACACTCTGGTGCTGTCTCGCGGCGCGATGATACCTTCGACAGCACGAGACGCTGTATTGGGGCGCCGCTTTCTCGACTATCTCCTCTCTGATCGCAGCCGAGACATCGCGTCGCGCTCGTCTTTCTTTTTCGCCGAGAATGCGCCACTTCCCGAGGGTGTAGAGGGACCTGAAGATCTGATCGAATCCGGAGTGGGGAGGCCCATCCGCATTGGACCCACACTGCTGGCGGCCCAGGACGAGATTCAACGGCGCACCTTTATCGATAGCTGGTACCGACTGATCCGGCCATACAGCTTGCCAAAGCTGGATTTATTCAAGCGCTGATCGCAAACGATTATCCAATTCGGCTACACCGGCAAATCCGTCAATAACCACCCGTCAGGGCGATGGTCTCGCCTGTCATAAAGCTACAGGCCTGCGACGACAGGAAGATCGCGGCACCCACCATTTCTTGCGGCTGCCCGGCACGGCCCATCCAGTTCAGCGTCCGGACGTATTCGGCCCAGCCTTCGGGATCCTCATCACGACGGTTGGCATTGCGGTCGGTGTCAATGAGGCCGGGCGCGAGCGTGTTGAGCAGCACATTGTCGCGCGCGTAGTCCCGCGCCTGACTCTGGATCAGATTGTGTTGCGCCGCCTTAGTGGCGGCGTAAGCGGTAACGATGCCCTTCGGCCGCAGCTGATTGACCGAGCCGATGGAAACCACCCTGCCCCATTTGCGGGCCGCCATGCGCGGCAGAGCCGCCTGCAGCATATCCACCGTCGAGCCCAGATTGACCGCCAGCTGAAACGCCAGATCGTCAGGCGTCAGTTCCGACAGCACGGCGTTGATCTGGGCGCTGGCATTGATGACAAGAATATCGACCGGTGCGACCGCCTCGGCCCGCTCGATGAGATCACGGCCGGCGCCCGGCTGGGAAAGATCGCCCGCCAGTTCCTGCGCCGTACCGCCGCCTGCGACAATCCGCTGTTGCACGGCTGCTGCGGCGCCCGGCTTCACGCCATGAAGAATGACATGGGCACCCGCGCCCGCCAGCCCCTCGGCAATGGCGGCGCCTATGCCGCGGCTGGAACCGGTGACGAGCGCCGTGCGGCCTTTCAGTCCAAACACGCTTTCGAGACGCATCCTTTATCCTTCAAACAGCGAGATGTGCGCGCCGGCGATTCCCGGGCGGCAGGAAAACAGGCCGCCGGAGAGCGGCGCGTCGGCGAGTGTCGACGCCGGCAGGCGCGTGCGGGCGCTGGTGATGAACAGCGTCGACAGGTCCGGCCCGCCGAAAGCGATGCTGGAAGGACGCGGCACCGGCATGTCGATCACCTGATCCAGCTTGCCGTTCGGAAGATAACGGCGCACGCACCAGCCATCCCAGATCGCGCACCAGACACCGCCTTCCGCATCCACGGCCAGCCCATCCGGCCGGCCGTCTGACACGGGAATGCGGGCGAACTCACGGCGCTGCGACAGGGCGCCCGTCGCCGGATCGCAATCATAGGCGTGGATAAGGCCGGGCACGGTGTCGACGAAATAGAAGGTCCTGCCATCGGGGCTCCAGCCGAGACCGTTGGAGACGATGATGCCCCCTTCCTTGCGCTCGGATGCGCCATTGGCATTGATCCGATAAAGCGCACCCGTGGGCTTGGAGGCGTCGATACGCATCGAGCCGACCCAGATCGCGCCATCCGGCCCGCATTTGGCGTCGTTCAGGCGGTTATCTGCAATGCCAGCCTCCGGACTGACGAAGGGGGTTAGCCGGCCGGAGGCGAAATCCAGCCATTCGACGCCGTCCTGCGATGCCACCAGTAACCGTCCCTCGGTGACCGGAATGACCGCGCTGACCAGCTTGCCAGTCTCGCAGGTTTCGTTGCGGCCAGTGACGGGATCGAAGCGGTGCACCGCCGGATGCAGGATATCCACCCAGTAGAGCGCGTTTTCCCCCTCGTGCCAGACCGGGCTTTCCCCCAGCTGCGCACCCCATGGCAGAATGCAACTGAGTTCGGCGCTGGGGCGGCCCGTTGCCGAACGCGGGCGGGGCCGCGAGCTGATCGCCACGGCCCCGGCGGCGCCGGTAATGCGGCGGGCGGCGGCAATCAATTCACGCCCGGCGGGATGGATATTGGAGGAATCGAGCCGCGAGGACGGCCCGAGCGCAACAAGCACGCCCATCGGCGTATTGTCACGCCCCATCACAGGGGCGGCGACCGAATTTACCCCCGGCAGATGCTCCTCGTAGGAAATCGAATAACCCCGCGCCCGCGTCAGCGTCAGATCGGCCTGCAGAGCATCGAGGGTGGTGATGGTTTTGGGTGTCTGCAGATCGAGCGTCAGGCGATCCAGCAGGGCGCGGCCGACGGCGGGGTCCTGAAAGGCGAGCAGCGCCTTGCCCGGTGCGGTGCAATGCAGGGGAACACGGCGTCCCACCTCGACGCGCACCGAAAGACCGTTCGGCGAACGTTCCGCCAGATATTGCGTCATGGTGCCGTCAAGCCGGCACAATGCAACCGTTTCCCCCAGTTCGGCCGCCAGCCGCTCGAGTTCCGGCGTCGCCGCCGAGACGAGATCGAAGCTCTCCCAGACCTTGTGGGACATTTCCAGAAAACGCTGGCCCAAGACATAGGTGCCACGGGCCTCATCCTGACGGACGAGGCCATAGGCGATGAGAGTGCGCAGGATGCGCGCGAATGTCGGCTTCGGCAGACCGGAGGCACGCAACAGCTCGGCAAAACGCAGCGGTTCCGGCGCATCGGCGACCATGTCGAGCAGGGTCAGCCCCTTGGCCAGCGCCGCCGTGCCGCCCGGTGTCTCCGGTTTCATCGCCTCTGCTCCTTCGCTAATCGCAGCCGCCTTGCGGCCGCCGCGTCGTCCAGCATCCGGTCCATCGTCCATTCAGCTTCAAACCCCAAAGTGTTTCTGATCCGCTCGTTGGACGTATGGTAATAAACGCCGTCGCCGGGAAAATCGACTGTCACGATGGGCAGGCCGGTCAGCGCCGCTATCTTCGGCAAAATCACGGCGAAATCGGCCGGTTCATCGGCACCGAGATTGAAGGTGCCGCCCGCCGCTTCGGGGTGATCGAGGGCAAGCAAAATCCCCGCCACCATATCGCGCGTATCGGTTATGTGCATGCGGAACGGCCGGCCGTTTTCATTGCGCGCCAGAATGTGCGACGGCTCACCGATATCGCGGGACTGAAGCAATTCGGCGATGACAGTGTTTCCAAAATTCTGCTGCTGGCGAATGCGCGGCCGCAGGAAAAACCGGGGACCGGAAAAGAAACTCTCCTCATCCAGCAGTTCCGCCGCATCCTGCGTATGCGAAAAACGCAGGATCACCGTTTCCATGGCGCCGCTTCGCTGGTGAAAGCGAACCAGTTCTTCGCCGAGAAGCTTGGTCAAGCCATAAGGTGAATTTGGACGAAGCGGATGGTCCTCGGTGACGGGCAGGAATTCCGGCCGGTTTTCCGGATAGACCTCACCCGACGAAGCGAAAACGAACCGCCGCACGCCAGCCGCTGAAGCCACATCCAGAAGCCGGCGGGTGCCCTCGACATTGACGGCGAACATGCGGTCGCGATCCGCCGGGACCCATGACATGAAAGCTCCCAGATGCAGAACGGCGCTCACACCCTCGATGGCGTCGGACAGCGCCCGCGCATCCTCAAGTGACCCGACAACCTCCTCGCCGCCGCTTCCCGATGGCCTGAGATCGAAACCGCGAACGGTGCGGCCCTGCGCGCGCAAGGCGGCAACAACGGCACGGCCGACACGACCTGCCGATCCGGTGACGAGGATCATAGCCGTGCTCCGGTCTTTGCATCGAAAAGATAAAGCTGCATTGGATCGAAACCGAGCCGGAGCGCCCCATTGCCGGGAAGGTTGCCGGTATGCGAGACACGCGCGATCAGCCCCTTTGACTTGCCTTCTTCGCCATCTGCGACCCTTGCGCCTTCCGCATCGAAATACACGTATTTTTCCGATCCCAGGCTTTCAACCAGTGTCGGTCGGACATCGAAGGTAACAGGCGCATCGCCCAGAACGAGATGTTCCGGCCGCAGGCCCACGATCACGCCGCCCTGACGGTCGACGACCCCCGGCAGGGCAACCTGTTGCCCAAAGAGGGTCACTGTGCCGTCGTGCAGTTCCGCATTGAGGAAATTCATGCCCGGCGAGCCGATGAAACCGGCAACGAAAAGATTGGCCGGATTGTTGAAAAGCTCGTCAGGTGCGGCGATCTGCTGGATGACGCCGCCCTGCATGATGACGACGCGATCCGCCATCGTCATCGCCTCGACCTGATCATGCGTCACATAAACGGTGGTGACGCCGATGCGCTTGTGCAATGCGCCGATTTCGGCACGCATGTGGACGCGCAGCTTGGCATCGAGGTTGGAAAGAGGCTCGTCCATCAGGAAGGCCTGCGGCTGGCGCACGATGGCACGGCCGAGTGCGACGCGCTGGCGCTGGCCGCCCGAGAGATCCTTGGGCTTGCGATCGAGATAGGGGGTCACTTCCAGAATGCGCGCCGCATCGTCAACCCGGCGATCGATCTCGGCCTTGTCCGTGCCGCGCATCTTCAGACCGAAGCCGATATTCTGGCGAACGGTCAGGTGCGGATAAAGCGCATAGTTCTGAAACACCATGGCGATGTCGCGGTCACCCGGCGCCAGATCCGTCACTTCGTTGTCGCCGATGAAGATCTGGCCTTCACTTGCCGGTTCGAGACCGGCGAGGATTTTCAGCATCGTCGACTTGCCGCAGCCGGAAGGCCCGACCAGCACCACGAACTCGCCGTTCTCGATCTCCAGCGAAAAGGGCCTGAGCACGTTGAGCGCGCCGTAGGACTTGCTGACGTTGCGAATGGAAATATTGGCCATGCTTATTTCTCCGCGCCAGCGGTGAGGCCGCCGACCAAATAACGTTCAAGGAACAGGTAGATTGCGATGATCGGCAACGCGATGAACACGGATGCGGCAGAAATGTCGTTCCAGTAGGTGACATATTCGCCCTGCATCGTGGTGATGCCGAGATTGGCCGTCCAGTTGTCCGGCGAGTTGACGAGGAAGGTGCGCGCATAGGCATAGTCTGCCCAGCTGAGCACGAAGGCATAAAGTGCGGTAGCGGCAAGCCCCGGCGTGGCGATCGGCAGCACAACACGCACCATCGCGCCGATGGGCGAGCAGCCGTCGACCATGGCAGCCTGTTCCAGTTCCTTCGGAATGGTGTCGAAATAGCCTTTCAGCATCCATGTGGCGAAAGGAATGATCATTGTCGAATGCGCCAGAACCAGCGTCCACAGGCTGCCGATCAGGCCGAAGCTGGAAAAAATCGAAAACAGCGGAATGACGAGCAGCGTCGCGGGCAGCATCTTCGCCGTCAGGACGAAGAGACCCATGGTCGCGCCGCCCCGCATGGAATAACGCGACAGCGCATAACCGGCGCTGACCGAGACCAACATCGACAGCGCCACCGAGCCGATGGCCGCCAGCATCGAATTCCAAAGCCACAGCAGGATCGGTTTTGCCGCCCAGACACGGGCGAAGATGTCCCACTGCGGATCGTCCGGCCAGAAGGTTGGCGGCAGGCGGTAGAGTTCATCGGTGGTGGAGAGCGCCGTGACCAGCAGCCAGTAGACCGGGAACAGGATCATCACCAGCGTGAAGATCACAGCCGCGTAAAGGGCAAGGCTCTGTAAAAATGTCCGTTTCATCAAAGCCTCCTCAATAGATCGATTTCGAGCGCCGGCCGAGCATCAGGAGGCTCGCGACGATGCAGATCACCAGTGTCAGCACGCCGACGGCGGCGGCACGGCCGAAATTGTGATACTGGAAGGCCTGATCGTAGGTCATGATCGACAGCGTCTGGGTTGAACGCAGCGGCCCGCCGCCGGTCAGAACCTTGATGATGGAAAAGTCGCGGAATACCCAAAGCAGGGTCAGCACCAGCGTCACGCCCAGCACCGGCATCAAAAGCGGCATGGTGATCCAGCGGAAACGCTGCCACACACTCGCGCCATCGACCTTCGCCGCCGCATAATAATCGGCGGGGATGGACTGCAGGCCGGCCAGACACATGATCGACACGAAAGGAAAACCCTTCCACACCATGGTGATGGCAACAGCCCAGAAGGCTGCCGTGGAGCTGCTCACCCACGGGATCATCTGGTCGGTAAAACCGAGCTTGATCGCCAGCCAGCCGAAAAGGCCGAAGGAGGTGTCGAACATCCATGCAAAGATGACGACCGCGATGATTTCCGGCACCGCCCAGGGCAGCGCCATCCCCAGCCGCGCGACGGTGCGGCCCTTGAAACGGTTATTGGCAAGAAGCGCCGTACTGAGGCCAACTGCGACGCTGCCGGCAGTAACGACGATGACCAGTTTTAGCGTGACCCAGCAGGCCAGCCAGAATTCCGGCGACGAAAACAGCCAGTTGTAATTCGTCAAGGAGAACGGGCGGCTGGCGCCGCCGAGCCTCGGTATCTTGACCTGCTGGAACGACAGGTCGATTGCCAAAACGAGCGGCCAGACAATGATGGCGGCAACCATCAGGACCGCGGGGGCGATCAGAATATAGCCGAGGAGATGTTGCCGGCTGGGACGCGCAAGATCAAAGAACTTGCGACGCCCAGCCCGAACGGGTTCGGTCATGGATGGTCCTCCTGCCGGATGCGGATGATGGCCATGGCCCTTTGCGGGCCATGGCAAGACAACAAGATCAGGACAATGGGGGATCAACCCTTGATGGCTTCGGCCTTTGCCTGCATGGTTTTCGCCACCTCCGCCGGATCGAGATCCTGAATGATCATCCGCTGGCTTTCTTCCATCACCATCTTGCTGAACTCGTTGTAGAAAAGCTCAAGCCCGGTCGGAATGCGGTCGATACCGGCTTCAGACGCGGCCTTCATTGTCTCGATCAGCACCGGAAAATGCGGGATGGTCTTTTCGACGCCAGAGACATCCGCTTTCGGGCTGGGCGGGGTGTTGCCGCCGAGGATAGCGTAACTACGCTGGAATTCCGGCGTCATCGTCAGCTTGATGAAATCCCAGACCAATGCCTTCTGGTCGTCGGGAATATCGGCCGGCATGGCAAGCACGTTGGAAGACCCGCCAAGCGGCGGATGAAGCGGCGGTACGGCATAAACAATGTCACTCTTGGCCGAACCCTTTTCGGTTGTGCCATAAAGCCACGGCCCATCGAGCCGCATGGCCATCTTGCCATCGGCAAACAGCTTGCGCACGTCGCTGGCGCTCATGTCCACCGGGCTGATGCCGCTTTTCATCACGGTTTTCCATCGGGTCAAACCTTCCACCATCTGCGGCGTGTCGATGGTGATTTTGCCGTCCTTGTCGGTCCAGTAGGCGCCGGCGTCGAGAATGTAGTTCAGCATCTCCGTGAGATATTGCCCCGGGCCGCCCTTTGTCTCATGACCTGTTCCGAACTGATCGACAATACCGTCGCCGTTCAGATCCTTGGTCGTGGCTTTTGCAGCGGCCAGAAACTCGTCATAGGTCTTCGGAACTGCAACGCCCGCTTCTTCGAGAAGCTTCTTGTTGTAGGCCATCACGAAACCGAAATAGTTGGTCATGATGCAGACGGTTTCACCGTTCCATTCGCATTTCTGCTGGCCGGCCCAGCCCGTCATGTCGATACCGTCCTTCTTCAGCCACGGATCGAGCGGCTCCAGCCAACCGCTATCGGCAAACATCTGGAATTCGAAAGACGCCAGATGGACGATCTGCGGCGGCTGGTTGGCTGCAAAAAGAGTCGTCATCGTGTCGGCATAGGAACTGCGCTCCGCCTTGGTGAACTCGATCTTCACGCCCGGATGCTGTTTCTCGAAGGCGGCAATGGCGGAACGCCACCATTCGCCCGTGCCGGCATCGTCGGTTTGCCAGGAAATGAACTTCAGCACGGTATCGGCCATGGCAGGGGCAACGGCCCCCATCGTTACCAAAACGGCGGCCGCGGTGCTGAGCGCCAGCTTTTTCATTCTTTTTGTCATGGTTTCCTCCTCCAAAAAACCAAATCAGATGCGTTCAATCAGACCGAGTGCCGCCTCCGACGGTCTTACCCCAAGTCCCGGTCCCGAAGGCAGGTGATATCTGCCTTCGCGGCAATCCATGTCGCCCTCCAGCAGGCGGCGGTTGGGTTCGAAGATCGAGTGCTGGAATTCGTGCCCCTTCAGCATCGACAATGTCGAAGACGCCTGCAGGCTGGCGACAAGGAAAATGCCGGCGCCAACTGTTGCGTGCGGGATAACATCAATGCCATGCTCGGCGGCAAGAGCGCCGATGCGGATGAAATTGGTGATGCCCTTGTGACCCATTTCCGGCTGCACAATGGCGATACGGCAGCGCTCTATGCGGGCGCGCATATCCCAATGGGTGCGCCATTCCTCGCCGACGGCTATCGGAACATCGGTGTTCTTCGAAACCCTCTCAAGACCGGCAATGTCCTCCGTCCAGACCGGAGCCTCGGCGAACCAAGGGTCGAACGGTTTCATCTCGGCAATCAGCTCCAGCGCCCGCTCCGGCGTCTGATTCCAGTGCATGTCGGCGGCGATCTTCGCCTGTGGACCAAGCACCTGCCGGAGATTGGCGATTTCCGCCGCCGGGCCGTCATCAGCCACCGGCGTTGCGAATTTGAAGGCATCGAAACCACGATCCTGCCAGTATTTCGCCAACTCTCCACGAGCCTTCAGCGTTTTTTCAGGCAGGCCGGAAACATAGGCCGGAAACGTATCTACCCCGCCGCCAAGAAGATCGCGGATGGATTTTCCGGCTTCCTGCCCAGCAATATCCCAGAGCGCGATATCAAGCGCGGCGAGCGCATCGACGTAAAAGCCGCCGGTATAACCGCGCACCCGCATCATGTCGTAGAGGTCGTCATAAACAGCCGAAGGATCGGACGCATCGCGGCCGATCACGAAACCGGCGAGAAGATCATTGATGAGGGCGGCGACCGCGCCGGGGGCGACGATGCCATAGGTCTCGCCCCAGCCGACAGTGCCGGCCTCGGTCATCATGCGCACCAACACGCTGCGGTCGAAGGTGGGGTAGACCGTGCGATTGCCCTTGCGCACGATGTAGCCGTTGGGATTGACCACCTCGCCTTCCCTGAGTGCGCCAAGATAGGGCACCTTCCGCGGCTGGGTCAGCGTGAAGACTTCGACTGTTGCGATGGGGCTATTCATGCGGCCTCCGCGGCAACAAGGCCGAGTTCGACCAGATTGGCATCGATATCGGCAAGCGCCGCCGCATCGAGCTCGGGTGTCGGCGCGCGCACGCCAATGCCGTCGATCACCCCTCGGCGGGCCAGCACATATTTGGTCAGCCGCATGCGATAAACAGCCTGCAACACCAGAAGCGGCAGGGTTCGGATATAGATTCTCCGAGCCTCCTCCTGCCGCCCCGCGACAAGCGCCCGGTCGATGGCCACATGTTCCTCGGCAATCTCCAGCGCCGGCATCGCCGCCGTAGCGCCTCGGGCATATTCGTCGAGAATGTACCGCGCACCGCCGCCGCCGATGACGCCCTTCAGCGTCGAAGGCGCGTGGGCGATGATGTGGCTGATGGCCGGGCCGGCGGGAAGCGTTTCTTCCTTGACGTAGGCGACCTGCGGCAAGGCGCCCACGATCTCCACAATCGCCTGTGGCGAAAGGTCGGAGCCGCGCGGCGCAGGCGCGTTCTGCAGGATGATTTCAACCTCGGGCAGTGCCTCGACGATTCGCCCGAGGAATTCGATCAGCGCCGGCGCATCCGTGCCGACGGATTTGGGCGGCTGCACCATCAGGTGGCGAATGCCAAGCGCCGATGCCGCCCGCCCGTGCTCGACCACCTCACACCAGTCGGCCGCACTGGCGCCGGCCACAACAGGCACCCGACCGGCCACCGCATCCACGACGATCTTCAAGAGCGCTGCACGCTCGGCGGCATTCAAAGTCTCCACCTCGCTGGCAAAACCGGGAAACACGACACCATCCACGCCCTTGTCGAGCGCAAAGACCACCAGCCGCTTCATACCCGCTTCGTCAATGCCGCCATCCGCCAGAAAAGGCGTGGGCAGAACCGGCAAAATCCCCTTGAGGCCAGCCACCATCATTCTCCTCCCAATTAAGTATCATATTTTGATACCTTGAATTCACTAATTGACACTACATAGACTCGCACCCTATGACAAGCCCCAAGATGAAATGAACGAGGAGGTTCAAGACATGCCAGCACCGGCGACATCAATCATCGTTGATTGGGGAACGACATCACTGAGGGCGGCGCTCGTTGGTGAAAGTGGTCAAGAACTCGATCATCTGGAAACCGCCGACGGCATTTCGAGCCTCGGCAAGGGTGAGCACGAGGCGGCGCTGATGGCAGCACTCGCGCCCTGGTTTTCGCGTCACGGGGCCTTGCCCGTCGCAGCGCTCGGCATGATCACCAGCCGCAACGGCTGGGTCGAAGTCGCTTATGTGCCGTGCCCGGCAGGCCCGGCGGAACTTGCCGCCGGAACGGTGCGCAAATCGCTGCCGAACGGCTCCGATCTCGTCTTCTTGCCGGGTCTCAAAGACCCCGCCCGCCAGCCCTTTCCCGACGTGATGCGCGGCGAAGAAACCCAGATCGTCGGCCATGGCCTCGGCGAAGACGCCACCCTCATCATCCCCGGAACGCACAGCAAATGGGCGCGGATAAAGGCGGGTCGGATCGACGGTTTCCAGACATTCGTGACCGGTGAAATCTTCAATCTGCTGATCAATAACTCTTTCATCGCGCGCGGTTCCACGCAGCCGCCGGTCGATGATCCGCAGGCCTATCGCTGGGGTCTGAAAGAGGCAAAACGATCCGCCGCCATGCTGTCGCTGCTGTTTTCGGCGCGAACTGGCGGGCTTGCCGGCCGGCTTTCGCCGGATCAGTTGCGCTCCTATGTGCGGGGACTGGTCATCGGGCAGGAGTTTCGGCAGGCCCGCGATGCCGGATGGTATGCGGAGGGAGACGAGGCAGCGATCGTCGGCAATGACGGGCTGAATGATCTCTATCTGGTTGCCGCAGATTTTTTCGGGCTCAAGACATCCATGGGGGCGGACGATGCTCTCACGAAGGGTGCCCTGGCTGTCCTGCGCCAAGCGATTTCGTAACCTCTGCCGAGCGCCGGATGCCCAAATGGCGGCATCCTGCTTTCAAACCCCATGTTTTTAGGACCGTCATGTACGACTTCCCAGCCAATATCGGCACCAGCCGTCACGAAAACGATATCATTACCGCTCTGGTCCGCCTTCAACGCATCGGCCTCCCAGACAATCCGATCGCCTTTTATGGCTCATCTTCGTTTCGAATCTGGGGTTCCATTGCCGAAGATCTCGGCTCGCTGGATATCGTCAATCTGGGATTTGGCGGCGGCACTTACCTCTCCGCCAGCCACTACATGCACCAGCTTCTGGTTCCTTTAAAACCAAACAGAGTGGTGCTTTATTTCGGCGAAAACGATATTGCCAGCGACGGCCTCAAGGCTCAGACGTCGCTCCGGCACCTGCACGATTTGCGGGATGGAATCTATCGTGCGCTACCGCAGGCGGACGTGTTTGTTGTGGCGATCAAGCACAGTCCGGCGCGCTGGATATACCGCCATGAATTCGATCTCTTCAACCAGATGTCGCGCGACTGGTGCAATAGCAGCGAACGTACAACATGGCTTGACCCGAACGCCGGCCTCATTGGTGAGAACGGCCTCCCGATGTTCCGTTATTATTTACCCGATCTGGTTCACCTGAATGCCGCAGGCTATGCCGTCTGGTCGGAAGCGCTCAGAAAAACGCTGGGCCTACACAACTGAGGCGGGCGGCAACTTTATCTTCGCGTCGAAGGAATCCGAATCCGCCGCGGGCCAACCAGGAGCATCGCCAATCGCACGCTTTTTTAGTGCCGGAAGCCCTTCAGCATTATCTCTCTCGCGCGCTTCTATCGCTTTAACCCTGTATCCGCGGGCTCTCCCGGCCGATCCCTCAGGCCGAGACGGGCGATTTTCTCATTGAGCGTGCGGTGGGGGATGCCGAGCCTCGCGGCCGCCTTAGCCGTATTGCCGTTGCTGTCATCGATCGCGCGGCCGATGACGTCAGCCTCGAAGGCGACCAATTGCTCGGGCAAAGTCAGGGGATCGCCGGGCTGCAGGACTTCCCCTCCGGATGCGGCGTCATCGAGCCCAAGAGCGAAGCGCTCGGCGTACGCCTTGAGCTCCCGGACGTTGCCTCGCCATTCCTGCTGCCGCAATCGCGCCAGGAGATCGGCGGATACGCTCCGCTCGGCCCGGCCGTAGCGATGGGCGGCAAGCGAAGCGAAATGACCAAAGAGCAGGCCGATATCCTGCCGGCGCTGCCTGAGCGGCGGGATGCGCACATCCACGGTCGCCAGCCGGTAGAACAGATCTTCGCGGAACCGCCCGGCGGCGATTTCGCCGGAAAGGTCGCTCTTGGCAGCCGCGATAACCCGCACATCGATCGGCCGCAGCCGGTTTTCGCCCAGTCGCTCGACCAAGCGCTCCTGCAGCACGCGCAGGATTTTCGCCTGCAGTCCCAGGGGCATCGACTCGATTTCATCGAGAAAGATGGTTCCACCCGCGGCATGCTCGAACTTGCCTTGCCGGTCGGCGAGCGCGCCGGTGAAGGCCCCCTTCGCATGACCCAAAATTTCACTCTCGAAGATGCTTTCGGGCAGCGCTGCGCAATTGATCGCTACGAAGGGACCGCCCGCCCGGCGGCTTTGCTGGTGGAGCGCCTGGGCGACGAGCTCCTTGCCGGTTCCGGTTTCACCGACGACCAGCACGTCGATATCGACATTCGCCAGCATCTGGATGCGGCTGCGCAAGTCCCGGAGCGCCGGGCTGTCGCCGACGATCTCGACGCCGCCGCCCGTCTGGACCAACCCCTGAAGGCGGGCGATTTCTTGTTTCATCCGACGCTTCTCGACCGCCTTGTCGAGGATCGAAAGCAGATGCTCGGCATCATAGGGCTTTTCGATAAAGTCCTCCGCTCCCTGCTTCATCGCCTTGACCGCCAGGGTAACGTCGCCGTGACCAGTCATCAGAACGATAGGAACCTCGCTGCGGGCCTTGATCAGGGAGTTCAGAAGCGTCATGCCGTCTATGCTGGGCATGCGGATATCGCTCAACACGACATCCGGCTCGTCACGAAAGAATTGCTGGTACGCTTCTTCAGGCCGATGGAAAGCGGATACGGAAAACCCGCTGACCTCCAACCAGTCGGTTGCCGCCTTCAGGAGGTCGCGGTCGTCATCAACAAGAAGAATATGTCCGCGGGTCATTGCGCCGCCTCGAGCGGATGTGCGGGCCGCTTGCCCACCGGCATCGAAATCGTCGCCATTGTGCCGCCGCCTGGCGTTTCGGCAAAAAGAATCTCACCGCCGAACTCCCGAACAATCGCGGTTGCAATGGACAGGCCAAGGCCAAGGCCCTCACCCGTGAGCTTGGTGGTGAAGAAGGGCTCGGCAATACGATCACGGTGCTCCGGTGCGATACCCGAACCGTTGTCGATCACCGCTACGCTCACCCGCCCGGCATGCGCAGTCCGTTGGATGGTGACAGAAGGGTTCTGTATGCCTTCAACCGCATCGAGAGCGTTCAGGAGTAAATTGAGCGTCACCTGTTCGAGCTTCACCGCCACGGCAACGACAACCGGCGACGGCCCCCTCGCCTCAAACGCCGGCGTGACACCAAGCGCCTTCGCCCGAGGAGCCGCAAGATCGAGAGCATTTCCTATGACCGCGTCGATGGTGACCGCTTCGAGGTCGGAAGCCCCCTTACGGCCAAATGTCTTGAGGTGCTTGACCGTTCGTTGCATCCGCTTGACCAGCGCGCGCGCATCGAGAAGCCGGTCGCCCACTTTCGCGGCGGCCTCTTTCTCCGCCAGAACACCGGCGGTCGCCAATGTGGCTTCAAGCGCCGCCAGCGGCTGGCTGACCTCATGCACGATCGCAGTCGACATCCGGCCGAGGGCAGCCATCTTTTCGGAATGGATGAGCCCTTCCTGCGCGCGGCGAAGCTCGTCCTCTGTCCGCTTGCGCATGTCGATCTCGCGGGCGAGGTCCTGCGTGCGTTCGGCCACCTTGCGTTCCAGGATTTCGCCCTGGCGCAGCCGCATCCGGATGATGAGCGCGCGCTGATGCAGGAAGTAGAGCGCGCCGGTGGATATGAGGCCGGCGATCAGCGCCGCGAGCGCCCAGAAGCCGGCGATCTTGCCGGCGTCACCCGTGCTCGTTGCCGCCAACACCATCCAACCGTCCGGCTCGACGCGCGAGAATTTTGCCAGGAGCCGCTGCCCGCCCTCCTCCACATGGACCGCCCGCTCGTCCGTATTGTCCGCCGGCGGGGTTACGCCCGAAGGGAGGATAGGTTGTCTCGCCGCGAGATCGGCCCCCTCGTAGGTCCGTTCCTTGGCAAGCCGCTCGACGGCTTCATCGGAAAGTGCCGCCAACGGCCGGTATTTCCAATCCGGGTTGCCAGAGAGAAAGACGATGCCCCAGCGGTCGGCGATCGCAGTCTGGACACCCGCAGCCTCCCAGGTCAATTCGAGCGGCAGCAGATCCGCCTTAACGACGGCGACGATCGGCGGACGACCCGGCACGTCTATCCGCGACGTGAGAAAATAGCCAGGCTTGCGAGTGGTAACGCCGATCGCGTAATAACGTCCCTCGCCCGCACGCAGCGCATCCTGGAAATAAGGGCGGAAGCTGTAATCGTGGCCGACGAAGCTTTCACCAGTCGCGAAATTGCTTGCGGCAAGCGCGATCCCGCGGGCGTCGAGCACGTAGAGCTCGGCGGCGCCGGCTTGCCTTACGACTGTCTGAAGATAACGGTTGGCGGCATCAAGAACAGCCGGGCTGGGTTCGCTTTCTGCAAGGGCGCGTATGCGGGCATCCTCGCCCATAACAAGTGGTAGATAACGAAACCGTTCGATCTCCGTGGCAATCGCCCTGTTGGTCAGGAATAGACTTCGCTGAATCTGCCCTTCCAGGGCGCCGGTCGCCGAACTGCTCGCAAGATGGTAGGCGACAAAAGGCGCAATGCAGGTCACGACCAGCATCAGGACAGTCATTCTGCCGATGTTGCGCGCCATTGCCGAGTCGACCTGCCTTCCGGATGTGTCCTTAGATCGAAAGCGACCCAAGGACGGATTGTAAGTGTTGCAGCGACCTTTGCGGATCTGAAAACCGTGTCGTGCCGCAAGAATTGTCCGATGCATGAAGTGTAGCGCCTCTTTCTTGCAGAGAGAACAGCAGATCGGCAAGCGAGCGATCTGAACTGCTGCATCGTTCCCTCTTCAAATACCTTGCGATTTAAGGCCCCCTGCAGCAGGCCGTCACGACGGAGGGGCGTCACATGGCCGCAGGACGATCGGCTCCTGTTTCTCTCGCCCGAACTCGCGGCAACCACCGACATCGCAGAGCGTCCAGCCGGAGATTGTCGCCCCGGAAGCGGCCAGGACCAACTCGGGGATCGGCGGAAGGTCCGGCGTCCAGATTGACCAGCCGCCTTCGCGATGGGCATTTTCTCCCGGTTCCATACCGGCGCCCGAGCCCTGGACGCGCGCCTCCTCGAGAAGAAGGCCCTGCGATGTGGCAGCCCAGCGCTCCTGCCACTGGGTTTTCTCGACAGAATGCGTCCAGCCGAGCGTGAAGACGCTGGCGGCCAAGGCAACGGCCTTGCCGCCAGCAATGATGCAGACCAGCGTGCTCACACGGCCTCCGACGCCGGCTTGCCATTCGCCGTTCGCGCCCGCCGCCAGATCAGAAATACGAAGAGAGCGGCAAGCCCGAAGCCCACCTCATCGGTCAAAGGAAGGGCCGCAAGCAGGGTAAAAGCAGCCGCGGCCGCAAGCGCGCGCTCTGCAATCGACAGCCGGACGGCAACGAAGCCGATCACGGCCGTACCCCAGAGCCCGATCGCAAGGCCGGTCTTGATGACGATATAGGCGACCGCGAGCGGATAGCCGACGGCCGCAGCCATCGCTCCGCCGTCTTGAAGCATCAGCGCCGGCGAATAGACGGCCATGAACGGGATGACGAAACCCGCCGCCGCCACCTTGATCGCCTGCATCGCGATCTTCAGTCCACTTTCGCGCGCAATTGGTGCTGCCGCAAAGCAGGCGAGCGCGACCGGCGGCGTCAGGTCCGCCAGGATTCCGAAATAGAAGACGAACATGTGGCTGACGATGAGCGGCACGCCAAGTTCCAGCAACGCCGGGCCAGCGATCGACGAGGTGATGATGTAGTTAGGGATCGTCGGTATACCCATGCCGAGCACGAGGCAGGTCACCATGGTCAGGAGCAGCGACAGGAAGAGGCTCTGGCCGCCGACCGAGACGATGAACTGGCCGAAGGTGTTGGCCGCACCCGTCAGCGTCATCGTTCCGATGATCACACCGACAAGCGCGCAGGCGATTGCGACCGGCAAGGCTGTCTTCGCACCTTCTGCAAGGGCGTCGCGACAGGTCACCAGCGTCTCCCGGCCGCCCTTCGAAAACGCGTTGGCCCCGATGAGCAATGCCAGCGCGGCGACGATCACGCCGATGCCGTACTGGAAGAAGGCGGCCGCCACGAGACCAAGGCCGATCCAGAAGATGATTCGGATTACGCCGGCGGGCAAACCCAAGACAACCGAACTGCCGAGGATCAGCAGGGTCGTGAAGGCAAGGCCGACCGTGCCTGCGAAGAGCGGCGTATAGCCCGAGAACAGCAGCCAGACCAGCGCCGCGAGCGGCAGGATCAGATACCATTGCTCGACGACCGCAGCCTTGGCCGAAGGCAAATCCGCCTTCGGCAGGCCGAGCAGCCCGCGCTTGCCGGCCTCGAGGTGCACCATCCAGAAGGCGGAAGCGAAATAAAGAATAGCCGGAATGATCGCCGCCTTGACGATCTCGTGATATTCGACGCCGAGCGTCTCTGCCATGATGAAGGCGACAGCGCCCATGACCGGCGGCATGATCTGCCCGCCCATCGAGGCCGTCGCTTCGACGCCGCCGGCAAAAGCCGGTCGATAACCGAACTTCTTCATCAGGGGAATGGTGAATTGCCCGGTCGTCACCACATTTGCAACGCCGGAGCCGGATATCGTGCCCATCAGGCCGGAGGAAATGATTGCCACCTTCGCCGCACCGCCGCGCTTGTGGCCGACGAAGCTTAGTGAGACATCGGTGAAGAGCCGGATCATACCGGCCTTTTCGAGGAAGGCGCCGAAGAGAATGAACAGGAAGATATAGGTCGACGACACAAAGGTCGGAATGCCGTAGATGCCCTCCGTACCATAGGCCATATGGTCTATCACCTGTGCGAAACCATAGCCGCGATGATCAAGCGGCGGCGGCAGATATTCACCGAACAGGCTGTAGGCGAGAAAGACGCCGGATATGATTGGCAGGGCCGGTCCCATGATCGCCCATGCGGCGGCGAAGACGATAGCAATCGCCAGGACGCCGACGGCAACATCGCGCGGAAGCGGATCGCCGGCACGAACGAGCAGTTCGGCATATTCGTAGCACTGGTAGAAGGCCACCGCCGCGCCAAGCAGGGCAAGGACCCAGGCAAACGCCTTTGCGGGCGCGCCGCGCCCGGCGAATGTCGCCAGCAACGGGAATACGAGCACGGTGACGAAGCCGACGTGCACTGCCCTGACGATCTGACTCGGCAAGTCGAGCAGATGCGCAGCGGTCGAGATCTGGAAAATGGAGAAGGCAAGCGCGATCGCAAACAGGAGTCGTCCGTCCCAGGTCTTCGGAAAGGCCTGGGTCAGAGTCTCGTGCCCGTTAAGCTCCGCGGCATGATTTTGTTCATTTGTATTGTCGAGCATGGATTCCTCCCGAAAATCCGAGCAAATGTGGGCGGCGCTGGCCCGCTGGAGGGCCGTGCTTCCAGAGGCCGACGCGCAATGGCCGCAGCAGCAACCTCGACGCCGGACGCCGCCCGTCGCCGTTAAAGCAGACCTTTTTCCTTATAGAAGCGCTCAGCTCCTGGATGGAGGGGAACAGGCATGCCTTTGAGCGCGTCCTCGATGCGGATATTCGCTGCCGCCTTGTGCGCCGCCTCGAGCGCCGGCAGGTTCTCGAACAACTGCTTGGTCATCTGGTAGGCGGTTTCGTCGGAAACCTCGGAATGTGTGATGAGGAAATTGACGACCGCAACCGTCTTCACATCGCTAGTCTGGCCCTGATATGTGCCGGCTGGAACAGTTGCGCTGATGTAGGGCGCGCCGAGCTTCGTGGCGATTTCCTCGGGTATCGTGACCATCTGTACCTCGACGGAGGTTGCCAGATCTTTGAAAGAGGAGACGCCGAGACCGGCAGACTGCAGCGTCGCATCGAGTTGCCGGTTCTTCATCAACTCGACGGATTCGGCAAAGGGCAGATATTCCGTTTTGCCGAGGTCTGCATAGCTCATGCCGGCAGCGGCAAGAATCGCTCGGGCATTCAACTCCGTGCCGGATTTCGGCGCGCCGACGGAAAGGCTCTTGCCCTTGAAATCGGCAAGGGTGGCGATACCGGATTCTTTCGACGCCATGATCTGGATATAGTTCGGATAGATGGCCGCGATCCCGCGCAGCTTATCGAGCGGGGCCTTGAATCCGGCATCCGTGTTACCCTCCCAGGCCAGCTTGACCGAATCCCCCAGTGCAAAGGCGATTTCACCGCGACCCTGCTGCAGCAGGTTGAGGTTCTCGACCGAGGCCTTCGTCGCCTGAACCTGGGTGCGAGCACCTTCAATCTTCTCGCCGTAGATCTTGGAGAGCGCAACGCCGAGCGGGTAATAGACGCCCGATGTGCCGCCGGTCAGGATGTTGATGAAATCCGCCGCCTTTGCCGCTGTCCCGGAAAAGGTGATGGACGTGCTTGCGATTGCCAAAATGATGGCGCGTTTCAGTATGCTGTTCACTGGGTTCCTCCCACTCATTTGTGATCGACGCGACCGTTACCGGAACGGAACCGCGTGACGCCAAAGCAGCAAAAGACGGGCCAACTCTAACTAATTGAATTTGCGGGGAAGAAAAAGAGTCCCGAACGACAGCGGGCGAAATTCCGCCTGTCGCGCGCGGATGACTGGCAAGATTCCGCCTGAATTCTGCTACAATCCGCTTCATTCAATGATCGTGCGCTCTCGGCGTTGATACCGATGAATTAGCCGTTGAAGCCGCGTTTCGTGGATACGGAGCCGGCCACTTTGATCCGCTTTATTGACGGCGAGATACAGTCCGGTCGATTGGTGCGGCATCGGCGTAACGCTGCTGGTGAACTGGGCGGTCAAGCCGTTCTCGATGGCACTGTTGGGTTGGCTGTTCATCGGATGACCTTCCGACCATTGCTGCCGATAGCGCAGATCGACTGGATTCCGCTGTCTGTCGACTCAGTCCGGCCGACGCAGGGCAAGACGCTTGCGCTCATGCAGGTGTTGAGCGGATCGCAGTCGTTCAACGCCATCAACCAGCTCCGGGTTCTCAGCCGCTGGATGCGCATGATCACCGTTCCCAACCAGTCGTCGGTCGCCGAGGCCTTTCAGGAATTCGACGCCGACGGGCGCATGAAGCCATCCTCCTGCTACGATCTGACCGCGTCAAGGCTATTTCCACATCTATCGAAATAGCCTTGACGTCGTGGTGAATGCGAGTCATTTTATTTCCATGAAAATCGAAATGGCAGCCGCCCAGCTTGAAGCCCTCGGGAATATCACCCGCCTCCAACTCTACCGGACGCTTGTTCGCGCCGGAGAGGATGGATTACCCGTAGGCCGCATTCAGGAAAAGCTGGATATCGCGGCGTCGACGCTCTCCCATCATCTGAAGCGCCTGGTCGATACCGGCCTCGTGACCCAGGAACGGCAAGTGACGACGCTGATCTGCCGCGCCAACTATCCGGAGATGCAGGCACTAGTCGGCTATCTCGTTGACGAATGCTGTGCCGATGCCAACTGTTCATCGAAGACCGTGGAGGCCGCGGAATGATCCCTTTTTTTGCCTATATAATTCTAAATTACTAGAAATATCGAAGGAACTGTCATGTTGAATGCTGGTGAACTTCCCGTGGCCGTCATTGGTGCTGGACCGGTCGGTCTCGCCGCCGCAGCGCATCTCGCCATCCGTGGCATCCCGTTAATTGTTTTCGAGCGCGGCGACACGGTTGGTGCTTCGCTGATCGAGTGGGGACATGTCCGCATGTTCTCTCCATGGAGATACAATATTGACGCAGCCGCCCGCTCCCTTCTTGAGAACGCGGGATGGCAAGGCCCTGATGAAGATGCTCTGCCAACCGGGTCCGACATTGTTGGCGCCTATCTGCAGCCGCTCGCCGCACTCCCGCAGATCGCGCAGAACCTCAAGCTGGGCGTCACCGTCACCGCGATCACCCGCGAGGGTCTGGACAAAGTCTCGTCCGCCGGCCGCGACGTTTCGGCCTTCCTCGTCAGATACAGGGACCAAGATGGCGAGGAAGCTCGGGTTCGGGCCCGCGCTGTGATCGACGCCTCCGGCACTTGGACGCAACCGAACCCGATCGGCGTCGACGGCCTACCCGTCCCCGGCGAGACGGCGGCTTCCGATTCCATCTCGTATGGCATTCCCGATGTCGCTGGCGTAGAGAGGCGTAAGTTTGCGGGCAAGCGCGTCCTCGTGATTGGCGGCGGCCATTCCGCGATCAATGCGGCGCTGGCGCTGATGGAGGTTCAGGAGGCAGAACCGGGCACGGAGATATTCTGGGCGCTTCGTCGTGGTGGCCTCGACCGCCTGCTAGGCGGCGGATTGAACGATCAGTTGCCGGAGCGCGGCGCGCTCGGCCTTGCCGCCAAGAGCGCCATGGAGGATCGTCGCCTGAATATGTTGACACCGTTCGCGGTGAACAGGATTCAGAAGGAAGGTTACAGTCTGCGCGTGGAGGCAATGCTCGCTGGTGCGCGATACTCGATCGTCGTCGATCGGATCATTGTGACCACGGGATTCCGGCCGGATCACTCGTTCCTGCGCGAACTGCGTATCGCACTCGATCCTACCGTCGAGGCGCCGTTGGCGCTTGCGCCGCTGATCGATCCCAATCTCCACTCCTGTGGCGACGTGCCTCCGCATGGCATCGTCGAACTCGCGCATCCGGAACCTGGCTTTACGATCGTCGGGTCGAAGTCCTACGCGCGCGCGCCCACCTTCCTGATGGCGACCGGATACGAGCAGGTGCGCTCCGTGGCGGCGGAGATCGCCGGCGATCACAAGGCGGCGCGCGAGGTCCATTTGGTATTGCCGAAGACAGGTGTCTGCAGCGTCGATCTTGGCGTGAGCGGCACGCAAGACGGCAAGTCCGGGGGGTGTTGCGGCGGCCCGGCGCCAGCGAATGTTGATGCCTGCTGCGTGGCCGACGCGGCGGCGAAGGCGGCCCAGCAAACGGGATGCGGATGCAACGGTGCTGCCCGTGCCGACAACACGTTGGTACAGGTTCGATGAGCGATAACAAGGTTCCTGTCGCCGCGATCCTTGCCCTCGGTCTGACCCAGATCATTGGCTATGGAAGTCTCTATTACAGCTTCAGCATTCTCGCGCCCGCCATGGCGCGAGATTTGGACTGGTCGTTGGAATGGATTTTCGGCGCACTATCCGCCGCTCTCCTGATCGGGGGCCTCGCCGCGCCCACGATGGGGAAATGGATCGATCGGTTCGGCGCCGGCCGTGTCATGACGGGCGGCTCGGCAATCGCCGCCGCGGCGCTGGTGGCCTGCGCCCTCTCTTCCGGCAAGGTGGCATTCGTTCTCTCACTGATCGCGATCGAGACGGCATCCAACCTGGTGCAGTACGGAGCGGCCTTCGCATTGCTCGTCCAGATCAAGCCGCAGGTCGCGCAGCGCAGCATCACCTACCTGACACTGATCGCCGGCTTCGCTTCAACGATCTTCTGGCCGATTACGACAGCGCTACAGGCTCACATGTCGTGGCAGCAGGTCTATATGGTCTTCGCTACGCTCAATCTCTCGGTCTGCTTGCCACTTCACGCGTGGCTGTCGTTCAAGGTCACAAGAAACCGCAAGGGCGCGAGCGGAGAACCGGCCAGGCAAGTGGCTCCCGGTCTGCAACCTTCGATACGACCAGCTGCGTTCGTCCTGATGGTGACGGGCTTTGCGCTTGAGAGTTTCGTCAACGCCGCGCTGCTCGTACACATGGTTCCCGTTCTCTCCGGACTCGGGCTTGGAGCCATGGCCGTCATGGTCGGCACACTGTTTGGTCCATCTCAAGTTCTGAGCCGCTTCGTTAATATGGTTTTCGGGAGCGGTCTGTCTCAATTGACCTTGGCACTCATTTCCGCCGTTCTGTTGCCAGCGGCGCTCATTATTCTGATCGCCACCGCTCCATCTGTTCCAGGTGCTCTGGTGTTTGCGGTGGTTTTCGGCCTGGGTTCAGGCCTCAGCAGCATTGTGCAAGGCACTCTTCCGCTAGTCCTCTTCGGAAGCCAAGGTTACGGAAAACGTCAAGGCCAAATCCTTTCGATCCGTTTGGTCATCTCGTCGACTGCACCGTTTGTCTTGGCTTTCATGATGAACGAGGTCGGCGTCGTATGGGCCTTGTCGGTCGCCGCCTTGCTCGGTTCAGCTGCAGTCGCAGCTTTCATCGGCATCATGCGCTTAATGTCGCGAAACCACACGGCCCAGCTTGAACAACCTGCCTAAATCAGGCAGCTCATCCTTGATGTGGAAACCCGCCTTATGCAGCACCTCCGTACCCCATGAAGGTCCAGGTTCCCCAGCCAAATTTCTCCAAATAAAGTCAGCTTCCTGAGTTGTGAATACAGCACAGCATCGCGACATCCCGTGCCCTGCATCGTTCATGCGCGATAAACGGCCGCTCCACCCGTCATACCGGCGCCGGCGGCGGTCAAAAGCAGGGTTTCGCCTTCCGCGAGAGGCCTTTCGGCGTTGGTGACGGAGAGCGAAAGCGGAATGGTTGCGGCGGAAGAATTGCCGAAGCTTTCTATGGTGCGGACCGTCTTTTGCCTGTCAATGCCGAGATTGCCGCAGACGGCGTCGAACATACGGGCATTGGCCTGATGCGGCACGAAACGGTCGATATCGACTGCCGTCATTCCGACTTCATGCAACACCCTTTGCGCGGTCTCGGTCATCAGCGTCACGGCACGGGAGAAAACCTCGCGGCCGTCACGCATTGTCATCAGCGCCTCCTCAGTGGAGGTATCGGCTGAGAAGGGCTGGCTACTGCCCCCCGCCGCTATCTGGATCAGATCGTAACCGCCGCCATCCGCAACGAGATCGGCCGACAAAAGCCCACGCGGCGCCTGGCGGCAGGGCTTGAGTACGACAGCGCCGGCGGCATCGGCGAACAGGACAGCGCTTGCCCTTTCCGCCGGATTGATACGACGGCTCAATATATTGGCGGCAACGACGAGCACGGCGCGGCCGTGGGTGCGGACAAAGCCATCCGCAAGCGTGAGCGCATAAAGAAAGCCGGAACAGGCCCCGGCAAGATCGATCGCGCCGGATCGGGTAAGGCCCAGCCTGTGTGCGAGCAGCGGCGCCGAGGGCGGCAGAAGATGATCCGGCGTGGAAGTCGCAAGCAGCGTCAACGCGATGTCATCGGAGGCGATTTCGGCGTCTTCCAGCGCCATGCGGCCGGCTCTCGCCGCAAGGCCGCTCAGCGTGTCGCCCTCTTGCGCCCAATAACGCGTGCGGATGCCGGTGCGCCGCTCGATCCAGCCGGCTTCCAGCCCGAGACTGATCTCAATCTCGGCATTTTCAACACATCTTGACGGAACGGCATGACCAAAACCGGCCATGCGGGAAGAACGGGTCTGCATTGTCAGGACTTTCGGAGACAGTTCTGGAACAGGCTGAAAATGGCCGCACCCTGTTTTCACGCGATGCCGAGCGCGCGCGATTTTAGCGGAGCGGTTTCGGTGACGATCCCGGCCACCTCGTCGATGGCGTCAAAGACGCTGCTTAAATCTTCCGCCGTCGAACAATAGGGCGGCATCAGGTAAAGCACATTGCCGAGCGGGCGGATAACGAACCCGCGCTTACGGAACAATTGCCGCATGCGCGGCCCCGCCTCGGCGAGATACCCGCCGGCGGGCGTCACGAGATCGAGGGCCGCGATGGTCCCCATTTGCCGAATACCGGTAAAACGCCGGTCATCTGCAAATCGCTGGAGATTGTCGTGCAGAACCTGTTGCAATTGCCCCATGCGTTGAAGCACGGGCTCATCCCGCCAGACCTGAAGATTGGCGACAGCCGCAGCACAGGCGATCGGATTAGCCGTATAGGAACTGGAATGGAAGAAGGTCTTGCGGCGATCCGTCGAAAAATGCGCATCGAAAATCTCCGCACTGCACAACGTTGCCGCCAGCGGCAAGGAGCCGCCGGTCAGGCCCTTGGAGGTACACAGAATATCCGGGGCAATGCCGGCCTGTTCGCAGGCGAACATGGTTCCGGTTCTGCCCCAGCCCGTCATCACCTCGTCTGCAATGACGAGGCAGCCATGGCGTTCGGCGATCTGTTTCAGCCCGGCCAGAACATCCGCGCCGTAAATCTTCATGCCGCCCGCCCCGAGCACCAGCGGCTCGACCAACAGGGCGGCGATACGGCCTGAACGGCAGAAGTTTTCGAACATGTCCAGCGTGTGCTGTTCGTTGCCCGCTTCCGGAAAAGCCAGCCGGTCGACGCCGAAGAGCAGCGGTTCGTAAGCGACATTGAAGACACCGCGCTCACCGGTCGACATGGTGCCGATAGTGTCGCCGTGATAGCCGTGTTCCATTACCACGATACGGTCGCGCTTTTCTCCGCGATTATGGAAATATCCCAGCGCCATTTTCAGCGCTACCTCAACCGCAGTCGAGCCGCTATCGGAATAAAACACATGGTTTAGCCCGGCGGGCGCAAGCTCGATCAGCCCGCGCGCCAGCGTTTCGGCGGGTTCATGGGAGAACTCGGCGAAAATGACCTGATCGAAGGCCTCTGTCGCAGCGCGGATGGCCGCCATGATCGCCGGGTGCCGGTGCCCGTGGGTGATGACCCACCAGGAGGAAATGGCGTCGAACAGGCGATTGCCGTCCTCATCGACGAGAAATGCGCCTTCCGCAGAAACCACGCGTTTCATTGGCGGTTCCAGCCCATGCTGGGTGAAGGGATGCCAGATCGGGGAACGGCTCATGCCGGCGTCTCCAGAAAATCAGCGAGATTGAAGTGTCGCGCAAAGGCCCGATGCAGCGCCTCCGATGTCATCTCCGGCAGGCGCGGCAGACGTCCAAGCGGGCGAACGGCGCCTATATTGGCGATGACGCGCTCATTTTCCCGGTTCTCGTCCCCGATGAAAACCACGCCCTGCACGGGAATGGCACGGTGCCGCAACGCCTCGAGCGAGAGCAGCGTGTGGTTGATGGTGCCCAACGACGTCCTTGCGCATAACACAAGCGGAATTTGCCAGCGGGCGAAGATATCGGCGAAGAGCACCGTGTCCGTCAGCGGCACCAGAAGCCCGCCCGCCCCCTCGATCACCAGCGGTCCATCCGTTTGCGGCGGCAGCAGCAGCGCGGGATCGATCGTTATATTCTCGCCGCGGGCCGATAGATGCGGCGAAGCCGGCATTTTCAGGCGATAGGCCTCCGGTAGAATACGCCCGCGCGGCACGCCACCCAGCCGTTCCACCGTCTCGCTGTCTGTTTCTTCCTCCAGCCCGGATTGCACGGGTTTCCAGTAATATGCCTGCAGGGCCTGGGTCAGCGCTGCGGAAAAAACCGTCTTGCCGATGCCCGTGTCGGTGCCGGAGATGACGAAACGAGGGCTCATTTCCGCTCCTCCGCAAGCGAAAGGGCGAGCAGCCCGATCATATTGGCGATCTGGCTTTCATCCACATTGAGCGTGATGGCGATGCGCAGGCGCGCCGTGCCCTCCGGCACCGTCGGCGGGCGGATCGCCCGCACATCGAAACCACCCTCCCGCAAATGCGCGGCGATACGCAGCGAACGGGCATTGTCGCCTATCATCACCGGTAATATCTGCGAGCCGCTGGGCGCAACGCCGAGCCGGGAGCGAAGCTCCTCGCCAGCAAAGCTTACCAGTTCCGCCAGCCGCAAGCGCCGCCATGGTTCATCGTCGACGATGCGCAGGGCTTCCCGAACCGCCGCAGCCATCAGCGGCGAAGGTGCGGTCGAATAGATGAAACCTCGGGCGCGGTTGACGAGATAATCGGCGAGAACCGCCGGCAGGCTCAAAAGCGCGCCGGAAAGACCGAGCGCCTTGCCGCAGGTGTGCAACGCCACCAAATTGTCCCGGCCTTCCAGCTCCGCGGCAAGGCCACGCCCGCCGGGGCCGAAAACACCGGTGGCATGGGCCTCGTCGACGACAAGGAAGCCCTCATATTTCCCGGCAAGATCAGCCAGGGCCGAAAGCGGCGCACGGTCGCCATCCATGGAATAAAGGCTTTCGACGGCGACCCACGGTCGGCCCCGGCCACCCTCTTGCCGCCAGCGGATTATTTCCCGTTCGAATGCCTCGACCTGATTATGCGGCACCGCGATCGCCTTCGCCTTGCCGGCCACGATACCGTCATGGACGCTGGCATGGATCAGGGCGTCGTGAAGAACGAGGTCTTCCCGCAGCGGCAATGTGGAGAACAGTGCGACATTAGCGGCAAAACCGCTGCCGAAATTGATCGCTTTTTCCGCCCCGAAAAGCACCGCCGCTTCCGCTTCCAGCGCCTCATGTTCGGGATGGTTGCCACGCAGCAGCCGCGAGCCGCCGGCCCCCACCGGCACGCCCCTTCCGATGGCGTCGGCGATTGCCGCCTTCAGCCGGGGTGAATCGGCAAGCCCAAGATAGTCGTTGGAGGTGAAGTCGACCCCCTGTTGAGGAGCAAGCGCGCGCAGCCGCGATTTGCGCTCCAGGCCGGCAAGCTTCGCCTCATAGGGTGAGAACGCCGCAAGGTTCACCGGCACCCTCCCGCCTCCCCAGACTGCAATTCCGTGGACTGCAATTCCATCGGCTTCAGGCCCAGACGGCGGAAAAGCGCCGTGTCGTGGTCCTCACCCGGATTATCCGCCGTCAGCAGCGTCTCGCCGATGAAGATGGAGTTGGCGCCGGCCAGGAAACAGAGCGCCTGTGTCTCATCGCTCATCTCCGTGCGCCCGGCCGAAAGCCGCACATGCGAATGCGGCATGAGGATACGCGCCAGCGCGATGGTGCGGACGAAATCGATGGGATCGACGGGATCGGCATTGGCAAGCTTCGATCCGGGGATCGGGATCAGCATGTTGATCGGCACGCTTTCCGGCGGAACCGGTAGATTGGCGAGCGTCACCAGCATCGAGATCCGGTCTTCCACCGTTTCCCCCATGCCGAGAATGCCGCCGGCGCAGACCTTGATGCCGGCGTCGCGGACATTGGCCAGCGTTTCCAGCCGGTCCTCGAAGGTGCGGGTGGTGATGATCTCAGAATAAAACCGCTCGGAAGTGTCGACGTTGTGGTTGTAGTAGTCGAGACCGGCATCGGCCAGCCGTTCGGATTGCTCCGGCGTCAGCATGCCGAGCGTCATGCAGGTTTCCATGCCGAGCGCCTTCACGCCCTCGACCATGGCCACCACGGCCTCCATGTCGCGCTCCTTGGGATTGCGCCAGGCAGCACCCATGCAATAACGCGTCGCACCGCCTTCCTTCGCCTTGCGCGCCTCAGCCAGCACCCGCTCCACTTCCATGAGTTTGGAGGCCTTGAGGCCTGTCGGGTTGCGGGCGGACTGGCTGCAATAGCTGCAATCCTCCGGGCAGCCGCCGGTCTTGATGGATAAAAGCCGGCTCATCTGGATGGCGTTGGGATCGAAATGACAGCGATGCACCTGCTGGGCGCGGAACAGAAGATCGTTAAACGGCAAATTATAGATAATTATGGCTTCCTTAAGCGACGAACGATCTCCAGGACTCGCAATTTGAGCTAGATTTCTGTCAATTTGCGTCACGATCTGGCCCATCTGTCGATCTTTCCCTCAAAATAAATAGATAGAAGTTCGTTTTATCTATTTTTCTCGAACCCCGTTTTGCAAGCACTTTTTTCGAGAAAGATTTTTTGACAGGAGAGATGGGCGGCAGATGCGGGAGCAGAATCGTCGGGGCCATGGGGTTATCGCCGGCTGGGATTCGAACAGACGGGACGCTCCGCCCTCGACGGACAGGGGCGACCCTATCCGCTCGCTCCTCTTCAATGTCGCGCGACGGGAGAATAGGCCGCGAGCTACGCCACTTGCCATCCTCGCTCCGCGCGAATGCGACATGACGGCTTTCGTCGATGGTTATCAGGCATATCCATTGACAAATCACAGGACTGCAGCTTTTCTATCCAGCATGCGTGAGATGTTGCGAGCATCGAAATTAATGGCCCTGTTGTTCAGACTGGTGATGATCCTGTCACTGGCGGGCTATAGCGTTTCCACTGTCGATGCCGCAATGCATCCTGCCGAAGCCGGTGGAATGCAGCACGATCAGTCCGCCATGATCGACCACGGCGCGATGATGGACCATGGCGGTTCAACCATGATGTCCGATAGTCATGATCACAACGACATGACCGCCGAGCATGATAGCGGCGCCCAAAAAAACGCAAAGCCCCAATGCTGCGGCGATTTCTGTCTCGGCATGGCGGTCCTGATCAGCCACGACACTACTGGCAGACCCGTCGTCAACAGCATCCGCTCGTTCCTCGATGACAGCAAGGCGCTGGGCCAGACTCCGCTGCTTCACCGTCCCCCGAATATCTGAACAGGCAAAGCCCGCCTTTGGGCAGTGACCGTGCGTGAGCGGCTTTAGCGCCGTCGCGCCGTTGAATCTCCTGTTCGGAAAATAACCATGAACCCAATTTACATTGTGGTTGCAGCGCCCCTGCTTTTGGGCGGCTGCACAGCCACATCCCTGATGAACGAGACCGCCTCCTATGACGACGCGGCAAACCCGTCGCTCGGCGCCGGCCCCATCCGCTATCAGACCCCGGTCGCGGGTTACGCGCACCGCACGCCGGTGGACCCGAAGCCCTGGCGGAACCAGAACGATGCGCAGGCTCCGAAAGGAGACGCATCATGACGATACTTACCTTCAAACTGGGCGCGAAACTCGCGGCCACCCTTTGCCTGCCGTTTCTTCTTGGCGGCTGTGTTACGGCCGCCCAATATGCGTCGCGCGACGCCGGTTTCACCAATGTTTCGGTCAGAACATCCGAGGCGACGGGAAAACAGGCGGTCTGGGTGCAGAACCGGACCGAGGCGCAGGCGACGCAGGCCCGCGTTAAATCGCTGATGGCAGCGAGCAAGACCCTTGATGTCGAGACGGCGGTGCAGGTTGCGCTGCTGAATAACAAAGGCCTTCAGGCGGCCTATGCCAATCTCGGCGAATCCGCCGCCACCGCATGGCAATCGACCATGCTGATCAATCCGCGGATCGGCATCGGGCTGACGGGGATCGGCACCCCAGGTCTCAGGGCCTACAAGGCGATCGAAGGTGTCGTCGTCACCAATATTCTGGCGCTCGCCACCCTCAAGAAAAATGTCGAGATCGCCGATACCGGTTTCCGCAAGGCGCAGCTTGGCGCCGCGCTGAAGACGCTGCAACTGGCGTCTGATACCCGCCGCGCCTGGATAACCGCAGTGGCGGCATGGGAAAATGTCAGCCAGCTGGCGCAGGCACAGACCGCGGCGGATGCCGCCTCGGAACTTGCCGTCAAGCTTGGGGAAGCGGGTTCGCTCAACAAAGAGGGCCAAGCCCGCGAGCAGGTCTTTTACGCCGAACTGACGGGCCAGATCGCCAAGGCGCGGCTTGAGGCCCGCCTTGCCAAGGAGGAACTGACGCGGCTGATGGGACTGTGGGGCGCCGACATCGAATACACCATTCCCAACCGCTTGCCCCCGCTTCCGAAGGCGCTTGCCAAACGGGACATGATCGAGGCCGAGGCGCTGCAGCGCCGCGTGGACCTGCAGATGGCCAGGCTCGATCTGGAGGCAACCGCCCGATCGTTCAAGCTCACCGAAGCCACCCGATATGTGACCGATCTCGAAATCCGCTCCGGCTTCGAGACCGAACGCGAGCTGGAGGATGGCGAAAAACACAAGCAGACAACCGGCAATGCAGAGCTGGAATTCGTCATTCCGATCTTCGATTCCGGTCAGGCACGCATGCGGGAATCCGAACTCGCCTATATGCGCGCGGCGAACCTGCTGGCGGAAAAGGCGGTCAATGTCCGCTCGGAAGCCCGCTCCGCCTATCAGGCCTATCGCTCAAATTACGACATCGCCCGACACTACCGCAACAGCGTGGTGCCGCTGCGCACCAAAATCGAGGAGCAGTCGCTACTGACCTATAATGGCATGATCACCAACACCTTCGAGCTTCTGGCCGACAGCCGGGAAAAGGTCAGTTCCAACCTGCTGGCCATCAATGCCAAACGCGACTTCTGGCTCGCGGAGGCCGGCCTCGCTCCCGCCATCTACGGGGGAGGTACGGGTGCTGCGGCAGGTGCGGAGACCGAGGTTGCCGCCGCTGGCGGCGGTGGCGGACACTGAGAAAGGAAATCACCATGTTCAATAGAAGAAACTTTCTGGGTGTCGGCGCCGCCATGGTCTCCTCGGCGGCCTGGGCGAAAACATCCAACACCAGCCTGCCGGAAGCGGCCGTGATGGAAACGGCCGCGACCCAGGCCCCGGTCAAGCCCACCACCGGCCCCGATTACAACCCTGTGGTCACGTTGAACGGCTGGACCCTGCCCTTCCGGATGAACAACGGCGTCAAGGAATTCCACCTTGTCGCCGAGCCGGTGGAGCGCGAAATGGCGGAGGGCATGACCGCCCGTCTCTGGGGTTATAACGGTCAGTCGCCCGGCCCGACCATCGAGGCCGTCGAAGGCGACCGGGTGCGTATTTTCGTCACCAACAAGCTGCCGGAACATACGACGATCCACTGGCACGGCATGATCCTGCCGTCCGGCATGGATGGGGTGGGCGGCCTGTCACAGCCGCATATTCCTGTCGGCAAGACCTTCGTCTACGAGTTCGACCTCGTGAAATCGGGCACCTTCATGTACCACCCGCATTCGGACGAGATGGTGCAGATGGCGATGGGCATGATGGGTTTCTTCGTTGTCCATCCGAAGGACCCCACCTTCATGCCGGTGGACCGCGATTTCGTGTTCCTCCTCAACGCCTTCGACATCAACCCGGGCGCCTCCGTTCCCAAGATCATGACGATGACGGATTTCAACCTGTGGGCATGGAACAGCCGGGTGTTTCCGGGCATCGATCCGCTGGTGGTTTCCAAGGACGACCGGGTGCGCGTGCGCGTCGGCAACCTGACCATGACCAACCATCCGATCCACATGCACGGTTACGATTTCGAGGTGACCTGCACGGATGGCGGCTGGGTGAGGCCCGAGGCGCGCTGGCCGGAGGTTAGCATCGACATCCCCGTCGGCGCCATGCGCGCCTACGAATTCGACGCCAAATATGTCGGCGACTGGGCGATCCATTGCCACAAGTCGCACCATACGATGAACGCCATGGGACATGACGTCCCGACCTTCATCGGCGTCGACAAGAAGACTGTCGCAGAGAAAATCCGCAAGGTGCGGCCGGAATATATGCCGATGGGCACCGCCGGCATGGCCGATATGGGCGCGATGGAAATGGAAATCCCTGAAAATACCGTACCCATGATGACGGGTTGGGGGCCGCACGGCCCGATCGAAATGGGCGGCATGTTCTCCGTGGTGAAGGTCCGCGAAGGCATCTCCGCGGGCGATTACTCAGATCCCGGCTGGTACGAAAATCCGCCCGGAACCCAGGCCTGGGAATGGACCGGCACGTTGCCGGATACGACCAAGACCAATGACCCCAAAACGCAGATCACGCCGAAACCGATGAAACACGGCTGATCGCGCAGACACACACACCCACAAGATCCCTCACCAAAATCAAGGAAATATGGAATGACCAAACTGAAAATTGCACTGCTTCTTGCCGCTCTCGCCACGCCCGCCCTTGCATCGGGCACTCACGGCGGCGGCCATGAAGCGATGGCGATCGGTGAACCGGGCGACAAGGCCAAGGTGACCCAGACCATTCAGGTGACGATGAAGGAAACGCCTGATGGAAAGATGGTGTTCACGCCCGCCAAATTCGAATTCAAAAAGGGCAAAACGGTTCGCTTCGCCGTGAAGAATGTCGGCGAACTGGACCATGAATTCATTCTCGACGAACAGAAGGCCAATCTGGAGCACAAGGCCGCCATGGAGAAGGCTCCGGAAATGGAGCACGACAATCCGAATGCGATCAGCCTCGCGCCCGGCGAAAGCGGCGAAATCATCTGGAAATTCACCAATGACGGCATGTTCGAATTCGCCTGCCTGAAGCCCGGACATTACGAGGCCGGCATGCGCGGCGATCTCAAAGTTTCTGCAAAATAACCCGGCAACAAAGGAATCTGACCATGAAGACCATCGTAAAAATCGCCGTTGCAACGGCACTCCTGCTCACCGCTCCCCTCAGTGCATTCGCGGAAGAATTCACCAAGGGAACGGTCAAAAAGGTCGATACTGCAGCCAAGAAGGTCACCATCATCCATGAAGAACTGAAGAACCTCGACATGCCGGCCATGACGATGGTGTTCCGCGTCAAGGACGATGCGATCCTCGCCAAGCTCAAGGAAGGCGCCAATATCGAGTTCGTCGCCGAACGCGAAAACGGCAAGCTGGTCGTCGCCCAGGTGAAATAAGACATCGGCAGTTGCACACGCCTGTGATAGATTCGCACAGGCGTGTGCGATACGATGGTAAACAAGCCACGGGATCGCAGATTTTCCCGAGCTGGCATCATCCATAAAGCTGATCCATTCCAGCATGCTGCGGCCCTGTTTCCGCGCTTGCAGGCGCAACGCTGCTAATGACGAGGCGAAGAAAACAGCTTTCCCTCTTGCAGCCGTCGCCCTAACCTCGGGCGGGTTTTCGCGCCGGACCGAAGATCATGAAACTGATGGCGGCAAGGAACCAGACGCTGATGCCGGCATAGAGCATGACCAGCCCGAACCCGTCCGCAAGCGCGCGATGGACGAGTTCTTCCGAAACCCCCTGCGCCGAGGCGCCGGCAGTTCCTGCCGCGATCTTTTCCGCCAGCGACTGCACTTCATGCACATCCGCACCGGAAGGCAGGTTCGCCCAAAGCGAAGCCCGGACGCCCTCGACCAGAATAAAGCCCATGATCGGGATGTTGATGGCGAGCGAAATCATCCGTGCGCTCATGTCGATGCCCGAGGCCATGCCGGAACGGGCGGGAGAAACCGCACCCGTGGTGGTGTTGGTGACGGGCGTATTGGTCAGCCCCAGCCCGATACCGGCGAGGATGCAGCCGGGCAGCATGGTGAGCCAGCTCGCGTTTTCGATGCCGCTTCCCAATTTCATCAGCATAAAACCGAGGCCGATGGTGAACAGCCCGGCCGGAATGACGAGGCGCGGCTGATAGCGCAACGACAGGCGCTCCGCCAAGGGCGGCATCACCAGCGCTGGCAGCGTATAGGCAAGCAGGCCGAGGCCAGCGGTGACGCTGTCATAACCGAGGCCAGCCTGAAACCAGATCGGCAGATAGATCATGAATGGCCAGAAGCTGATATTCATCGCCGCAGAGCCGATGATCGCCCCCGAAAAAGGCCTGATGCGGAAGACGGAGAAATCGAACATCGGTCTTGAACTAAGCTTTTCAGCAATTACGAAGGCGATGAAGCTTGCCAGAGAAATGCCAAGGATCAGAAGCGCCGCCGGGCCCACAAAACCGAGCGCGGGTCCCTGGGTGATGAAAAAGGCAAGGCAAAAAACGGCGACTGAAAGCGTGACCATGCCGGCAAGATCGAGACGCGCCGCCTCCGGATCACGCGATTCCCCAACGCCGCCGGCGGCAAGCAGCCATGTTCCCGCGCCGAGCAGGACGTGAACGAGGAAAACCCATTCCCAGCTCCAAAGCGCAACGATGACGCCGCCTACGATTGGGCCGAAGCCCAGCCCCATGCCCGAGACGACACCCCACCACCCGAACGCCATGCCGCGTTCACGTGCCGAGCGGAACTGATGCGACAGGATGGCGATCTGGCACACCAGCATCGCTCCGCCGCTCAGCCCCTGAAGGAAACGGGCGCCGATCAGCACCGAGACGTTTTCCGTCATTCCGCAGGCCAGAGAGGAGAGTGCAAAAGCGGCGATGCTGGCGATGAAGACACGTTTGCGACCGAAGCGATCTGCCAGCGCCCCCGTCGCCATCAGCACCATCGTCACGCCGATCGTGTAGGCGTTCATGATCCACTGAAGCTGGCGGAAATCCGCATGCAGCACCTGTTCGAGTGTTGGCAGGATCGCCGGAACGCTGGAAATTTCCAGCCCGAACATCAGGGCGGAGAGGCAAACGGCAGCGAGCGCCATGGCACTTCTGCTGTTTGCTGGTGCGGTAACGGCAAGGGTCATTCTTCAGCCTTTCATGGGTCGGTCCGCCACTGCGAAAACCGGTCTGTGGAGGAGGTACGCTAGACAAAGCTTGACCATAACTGAATTGGATGATTGGCTATTTCAGAGACAACAAATTGGAATGATCGATATGAGCACGCTGGATGTTGAGGCCGTCGAGGCCTTCGTTGCCATCGCCGATATGCAGAGCTTCACCCGTGCTGCCGAAGCGCTCGGTACCACTCAGGGCGCCATCAGCGTCAAGCTCAAGCGGCTGGAAGATAGGCTCGGCCAGCGGCTGCTCGAACGCACGCCGCGCTCCGTGCGGCTTTCAGCGCAGGGCGCGGTGTTTCTGGCCCCCGCCCGCGAGTTTCTTGCCGCGCATGATCGGGCGCTGGCGGGTCTTTCCTCGCCGCGCCGCCGCTTCGGCCTTGGCATTGCCGCCCACGTTGCGGGACCGGAGGTTCCGACCCTGCTTGCACGTCTCAACGACCACGACCCCGGGCTTACGATTGAAGTGCGTATGGATCATTCCCGATCCTTGCTGGACGCCTTCGACCGTGGGGAGATCGATGCCGCGATCATCCGGCGCGAGGATGACCGGCGCGACGGCGAAGTGCTCGGACCGGAACATTTCGGCTGGTATGCGACCCCGCAATTCGAATATCGTCAGGGTGAACCGCTGCGGCTGGCGGCGCTCTCACCCGCCTGTGGCGTGCGTGACATCGCCACCCGCGCCCTGGATGCGGCTGCGATTGCGTGGACGGAAGTGTTTCTCGGCGGCACATCGTCGATGGTGACCGCCGCCGTCTCGGCGGGCCTTGCGGTTTCCGCCTTCTCCTGCCGTCTTGCGCCACCCGGCACCGTGGAGGTCAGCCAGCGTTTTGGCCTGCCGCCACTGCCTTCCACGGAAATCATCATGTTCTCGACCCTGACGGACGGCAGATCTCGGGAAGCGTTACGCACACTCGCCGCGGCATTTCGCGAGCACCGCCCAGCATAATCACTATGGTCCCGCAGATTGGCGTCGCCTGCTTGTCGACAATTCCCGGCAGAAAATTTAGCATTGGACGAAAAATGAAACGACCGATGCTTCTCTCGGTCCAATCGCCGCAGCGGAGACTTCATGTCACTTCCCCAGAAAATCGGCTTTATCGGAACCGGCGCCATCACCGACGCGATGGTGCGTGGCCTGCTCGCGAAGCCCGCCGCCGTTCCACATGTGATGGTGTCACAACGCAGTGCCGATATTTCCGCCAGGCTTGCCGCCGATTTCCCACAGGTGATCGTCTCTGGCGATAATCAGGCAATCGTCGATGGCTGCGATACCGTCATGCTGGCTATCCGGCCGCAGATAGCCGAGGAAGTCATTCGGCCTCTCCGGTTCCGGGACGCGCAGAAAATCATCAGCGTCGTTGCCGCAACCGGCCGCGAGACGCTTCTGGACTGGATCGGCGCGGATGTGCGTCTCGCCCAGGCGATCCCGCTGCCCTTCGTCGCCCGGCGCAAGGGCGTCACCGCCATTTATCCCGCCGATACGGATACGGCTGCAATCTTCAACGTGCTTGGTAATGCGGTGGAATGCGAGACGAAAGCGGAATACGATCTTCTGGCCGCCGCCAGCGCGCTGATGGCCACCTATTTCGGCATCATGCAGACAACGACCGAATGGTTGGCTGAAAACGGTCTGCCAGAAGAAAAGGCCCGTTCCTATATTACTCCCCTCTTCGCCGGTCTCTCCGAGGTGGCGGTATTGGCCGGAAGCAAGGCTGATTTTAGCGAGACCAGCCGCGAATTCGCCACCAAAGGCGGCCTCAACGAGCAAGTGCTGCTGGACTTTAACGGCAAGGGAGGTTCAAGGACTCTGAAAGAAGCATTGAGCCGCGTGCTGGAGCGGATTACGCAATAGCCGGATAGTTGCAGCGGCAATAACAAAAAAGGGACCTTTCGGCCCCTTTCTGTCTTATGCCTTCCCCGGACGATTGATTGTGAGGAAGTGCCGCACGACAGGCTTTTCCAGCCCGGAATGATAAGCCAGCACCTTGCCCTGCAAATCCGCATCAGCGTGGGAGACCCGCTTGTGCTGGCGCAGATGCTCGGCCCAGGATTCCACCATGAACCATTCAACGATCTTTTGCGGATCGGCGGAGTCTTCCGTCACACCCCAACCATAGGCGCCATCGCGGCGACGTTCCTGGGAAAGTTCGTCCAGCGCATGCAGGAAGGCCGAGCGGTGATGCTTTTCGACATTATATTCGATCAGGATCAGAACCGGGCCGCGATCATGGGCGACCGGCTCGGCAACGAGCGGTTCGGGCCAATGGTTGGACGGCACCATATCCGCATCGCCCGCAGGCAATTTCAGGCGGTGCATGACGACGCCCGCAATCAGCAATCCCGCAGCGCCAATCAGCAACGCACCCGGAACGCCTGTCGCTTCACCAACAGCGCCCCAGCCAAGGCTGCCGACCGTCATCGCGCCATTGAAGACGGTGAGGTAAACGGCAAGGCCACGGCCGCGCACCCAGTTCGGCAGAACCGCCTGGGCGGCACCATTCAGCGTCGTCAGCGCCGTGATCCATGCGCCACCGAGGAAGAGCAGGATGATGATGGCAAGCCACTTTGGCGGTGCGAAGGACAACCCCGCCATGACGAGCGCAGTGGTGAGAGCCGCACCCAGCAGCAGGGCATCGGCATCGAAACGGCCGCGCAGCTTCGGCATGATCAGCGCGCCGCCAATGGCGCCGGCGCCGACGGCACCGAGCAGGATGCCATAGAAGCTCGCATCGCCGCCGAGCAATTGCCGGGCGACCAAAGGCAACAGCGCCCACACAGCACTGGCAAATGCGAAGAAGATCGCAGCCCGCAGCAGGACGACATGCAGTGGCCGGCTCGCGCGGGTGTAACGAAGGCCTGCCCGGAAAGCGCCGAGGAAACCTTCGGCCAGCGCATCGTCGGCGTTCTTCACCCGCGGCCACCACAATAGGGCGGCGATGACAATGAAATAGCTGGCAACGTCGGCGCCATAGGTAACGGCCGCACCGAAGGCCGCAAGCAGAATGCCGCCGGCGGCAGGACCGATGGAACGGGCGATGTTGATGCCGAGCGAGTTCAGCGCCACGGCGCTCTTGATATCCTCACGCTTCACCAGTTCCGGCACGATGGCCTGCCACGTCGGGCCCATCAGCGCCGCACCGATACCGCCGAGGAAGGTGAGCCCGATCAGGGCGCTGACGGATAGAAGTCCGGTGTGAGCAAGAACCATGAGGGTGACGCTGACCGAGGCCAGCAGAAGCTGCACCGCGATCAGGAATTTGCGGCGGTCGAGAATATCCGTCAGCACGCCGGCCGGGATTGCCAAGAGAAAGATCGGCAGCGTCCCTGCCGCCTGAACCATGGCGACGGCCGCCGGCGAGGCTGAAAGATCGGTCATCAGCCATGAACTGGCGACATCGCGCATGAAGCTGCCGGTATTGCCAAGCACCGTCGCCGCCCAGAGGACGGCGAAAACCGGTTGAGCAAGGGGAGCAAAGCTGCTCGCGGAGGATTTTGCGGCACTCATTTGCCTGTTCCTTTCGTGAGATCGATTGCGGCGACGATGATGAAGGCACCGGCAAGGCCAAGATGCTCGAAGAAGGCGTTGGTGGCCATCATGCGGTTCATGCCAGGCGCCATTTCCCAGAAGCGCAAAGCGATGAAGGTGGCCAGAAGCGTGAAACCTGCAAGTGAGAGAGCACCGGCCCAGCGCAGGAAGCCCGACACCACCAATGCGGAGGCGGTAAGCTCGAACAGGATGACGACGACGGCGAATGCGGCCGCCGGCTGAAGGCCAAAATGGTTCATCTCGGCGATAGCGCCGGGGAAGTCGAAGATCTTGGTCAGCGGCCCCTGAATATAGGCCGAGCAAAGCGCGAGAAGCGCAAGGGTCTTTGTGGTGGGGGCGGCAACGACATTTGCGAGGAAGCCGCGAAGTCGAAGGGTTGAAGATGGCTCGGTCATTTTTGCTCCTGCGATCTGGCCGGTCGGTTCGAGCGGCGCTGCGTTCATCTGATGGAGCGATATTGGCGCAAAGGATTACCGCCAACAATTGCATCAATAGTTTCGATATAATTGTTATTTTCGCAATATTGAGTTTGCGGTCGATTTTCATGCCAACGGACGGCGGCATGCGCCGCCCGTTGGGTCTTTAAGATCGGCTCAGACTGCCCAGCAGGAGCAGCCCAACGCGCCGAAGAACCCCTTGAGGTCAGCAATCGGCAGTTTCGACGTCCAGGCACCGGCATGGTCATGACCATGGACGCCGCAATCGCTGGCACAGCCGCAAGAGGTGATGGCTGCGCGTCTGAGCGAGTTCTTTCCAGCACCCTGCGGCTCTCCCCAGGCGGCATAACCTCCAAAGGTTCGCACAGGCGACCAATCGGGCATGGCCGGCGGAATATTGCTTTCATCGAGTGTCCTGAAGTCGCCGGCGCCATAGACGATCTTGCCGCCGACCATGGTCAGTTCGGAGGTAAGGAAGGAGATTTCATCCTCCGCGCAGGAGAAATAATCCTTGTCCGGCACCACGAGATCGGCGAACTGGCCTTTTTCGATGCGGCCCTTCTTGCCTTCCTCGTTGGAAAACCAGGTGACTTTTTCGGTCCACATGCGCAACGCCGTCTCACGGTCGAGGCAGTTGGCGCGCGGATAAAGCTGCATGCCGCCCACCGTCTTGCCCGTCACCATCCAGAACAGCGATACCCACGGATTATAGGAGGCGACGCGCGTTGCATCCGTACCGGCCGAAACATTCACGCCCTTTTCCAGCATCCGGGCAATAGGCGGTGTGGCTTCCGCCACGCCCTGGCCGTAACGCTCGACGAAATATTCGCCCTGATAGGCCATCCGGTGCTGGGTGGCGATGCCGCCGCCAAGGGCGGCGATACGGTCGATGGAGCGATCGGAGATGGTTTCGGCATGGTCGAAGAACCAGTTCAGACCTTCGAGCGGGATATCGCGATTGACCTTTTCGAAGACGTCGAGTGCCCGCGAAATCGTCTCGTCATAGGTGGCGTGCAGACGCCAGGGCCAGCGGTTTTCCGCCAGTATCCGGACGACGTCTTCGAGTTCGCCTTCCATTTCCGGCGGCATGTCCGGTCTCGGCTGACGGAAATCCTCGAAATCGGCTGCGGAAAAGACCAGCATTTCGCCTGCACCATTGTGCCGGAAATAGTCGTTACCCTGCTTGTATTTGACCGATGACGTCCAGTTGAGGAAATCCTCCTTCTCCTGTTTCGGCTTCTGGGTGAAGAGATTATAGGCCAGCCGAACCGTCATCTGGTTCTCATCCGACAGTTTCTGGATCACTTCGTAGTCGTCAGGATAATTCTGGAAGCCGCCGCCGGCGTCGATCACGCCGGTCACACCCAGCCGGTTCAGCTCCCGCATGAAGTGGCGGGTGGAATTGACCTGATAGTCGAGCGGCAGTTTCGGCCCCTTGGCAAGCGTCGAATAGAGAATGCCGGCATTCGGCTTGGCAAGCAGCAGACCCGTGGGATTGCCGTTGGCATCGCGGGTAATCTCGCCGCCGGGCGGGTTCGGCGTATCCTTGGTATAGCCGACGGCGCGAAGGGCGGCGCCGTTCAGCAGCGCCCGGTCGTAAAGATGCAGCAGGAAGATCGGCGTATCCGGCGCCACCGCATTGATCTCCTCAATGGTCGGCAGGCGCTTTTCGACGAATTGATGTTCGGTGAAACCGCCGACGACACGTACCCATTGTGGAGCTGGAGTAATGGCCACCTGGCGCTTCAGCATGTCCATGGCATCTGCAAGCGAGCGCACGCCATCCCAGCGCAGTTCCATGTTGAAGTTGAGGCCGCCGCGCACGACGTGGGTGTGGTTGTCGATCAGGCCGGGCAGAACCCGCTTTCCCTTCAGGTCGATGATCTTCGTGTCCAGCCCGGCAAGGGCCATGATCTCGGTGTCGCTTCCCACCTCCAGGAACAGGCCGTCCTTGATGGCGACCGCCGTTGCATTCGGATTGCCGCGATCGAGCGTCGTGACGCGGCCGTTGTGAAGGATCGTATCTGGATGCATGGAAGAACCTCCGCTCTTGATGGGATCAGCGGCTTTAGCCGGTGAAAACAGATTCGGAAAGGCAAGGCTCGAGGCCGCGCCAAGAAAGGTGCGACGTGTCGTCATCAGCTTCTCTCCCGCTCGGTCGGCTGCTTGACTTCGGCAAGGCCAATTGTTTCAGCGCCGCCCTTCGGCATATGGCCGAACATGTGCGGCTTGATCTGGTTGAACCACGAAACGGCGGCCGGTTCCTTGCCGGCGATCGTCTTCGCGAAGGGGATGATCTGCTCTCCGACCAATATGCCGAGCAGACCGACGAGAGCGATGACGGGCGGTGCGGGAGAGCGCACATTGAGCAGGCTGTAAACGATGCCGACCAGCAGACCGGCGCCAAGGGACAGAAGATAGACTTTCATGGGAACCTCCTCGATGGATGAAAGCCGCACCGGGCTGGATGGCGATCCTGCCGGCGCGGCGCGGGTGAAAGCTTATTTCTTGGCCGGGTTCGGGCCGATGCGCTTGCCGTGCTTGACGCGTTCTTCACCACCATGGACATGGGTGACGGCATAATCGATACCCATGCCGTAGGCGCCGGAATGTTCCTTCACCAGCGAGGTGACGGCGTCGTAGGTTTCCTTGCGTGCCCAGTCGCGCTGCCATTCAAGCAGCACCTGCTGCCAGGTGACGGGAATGACACCGGCCTGCACCATGCGGTCCATGGCATATTTGTGCGCATCGGCGGAGGTGCCGCCAGACGCATCCGCCACCATGTAGATTTCGTAATCCGCGACATCATGGAGCGCCGAGAGCGCGAATGTGGTGTTGCAGACTTCCGTCCACAGGCCCGAGACGACGATCTTCTTGCGACCGTTGGCGGCATTCTTCGCCAGGGCATCGCGGACATTCTGGTCATCCCAGGAATTCATCGAAGTACGTTCCAGAATGTCGTTTTCCGGGAAGACCGCGAGCAGTTCAGGGAAGGTGTTGCCGGAGAAGCTTTCCGTTTCGACCGTGGTAATGGTCGTCGGGATATTGAAAATCTTTGCCGCCTTGGCGAGGCCGACGACATTGTTTTTCAGGGTCTGCCGGTCGATCGACTGCACACCGAAAGCCATTTGCGGCTGCTGGTCGATGAAGATGAGCTGGCTGTTGGCGGGGGTAAGGACTTCGAGCTTGGACATTTTCAGTTCTCCGTTCAGGTGGTTGTTGCCGGTCTGCGGCTATGGAAATTGAGAAGGCTTGGCCGGTCGGCTGCCAGCGGGGCAGCCGTCTTGAATGGCTTGGATATGCTTCAGTCAGTCGATGCGGAGCAAAAGCCCGCTTTATGCCGCAAGCGGAGCGAGGTTCGCCTCGATCTGATTGCGGAAAGGTTCGTAGCGGTTCGGCAGCTTGAGCGCTTCGCCCAGATGCGCGGTATCCTCGTCGCGGTCGAAACCGGGTTCATTGGTGGCGATCTCGAACAGGATGCCGCCCGGCGTGCGGAAATAGATCGCCCAGAAATAATCGCGGTCGATGACGGGGGTGACCTGATAGCCCGTATCCATCAGCGCCTTGCGCACTTCCAGCTGCTTCTCGCGGTTTTCAACCGCGAAGGCGATATGGTGGACAGAACCTGCTCCCGGACGGGCAAAGGGCGTCTTGGGCAGGGCGGCAAGATCGATCGTATCTGCCCCGTTGCCGCCGGGAATGACGAAACGTGTCACATTGCCTTCAACTTCAGTCCGATCATAACCCATGAAACGCAGCAGTTCTTCGGTTGCGGCAGTGTCATGCAAATTAAAGCGTGCGCCGGTGAAACCGCGTATGGCGTTATCTTCGGAAATTCCCTCGGCCAGCCAGGCGGCACGGGCGTCATCTCCGGTTTCGATCAGTGCAAGGCCATCGCCATCGGGACCAGTGAAGCGCAGGCGATTGGCGCCAAAGACCGTGTCGGTCTGAATGCCGGCGGCGCCTTTGGCAATGAGACGCTCTTTCCAGAAGCCCAGCGAACCCTTCGGGATGGAAAACTGCGTCTCGCCCACCTCGCCGACACCGGGACGACCGGTCATCATGTTGGCGAAGGGAAAATAGGTCATGACCGTACCCGGTGTTCCCTTCTCGTCACCGTAATAGAGGTGATAGACGCTGGGTTCGTCAAAGTTGACGGTTTTCTTGACCCGGCGCAGGCCGAGCGTATCGGTGAAGAAACTGTTGTTCTGCCGCGCATCCGACGCCATGGAGGTGACGTGGTGCAGGCCCTTGATATCCTTGATCATCGTCGGCGCCTTTCATCTTTGGTGTGTCCGTTTCGATGGATAAAGATGTAACCCGCTTGATTGCCTCGCGGAATTGCAATATTTCTCTCGAATGAATTGCGATTTTTGAAATAATAGCGATGAACGATTATAAAGCTCTCAAAACCTTCCTGATGGCGGCCGAAAAGCGCAACTTCGCGCAGGTCGCCCGCGAACTGGGCATGACGGCGGCTGCCGTCACCCGTGCAATTGCCGCGCTTGAAGACGATCTCGGTGTACAATTATTCGTCCGCACCACCCGCCAGGTGTCGTTGACGACCGACGGCGCCGTCTTCGCCGCACAGATCCAGCCGGCGGTCGAGGCGCTGGAGAATGCCCGGCGCGATGTCCGCAACGCGCACAAGGCCGATGAGGGGCGGCTGAGGATTAGCGCGCCGACATGGCTCGGCAAGACGGTGCTGCCGCCGATCCTGTCCGGCTTCCGGGAACTCTATCCGAAGATGTGCTTCGAGATTTCGCTCTCGGACGGCCTGATCAATATCGTGGATGACGACTACGATCTGGCAATCCGCATTTCGTCGGCCCCATCGGACAAATTCACCATCTGGCGCAAGATCAGGGCCGTGCCGAGAATATTGGTGGCGGCCCCGGGCAGCCGGTTCACGCAGATGGAACATCCGGGAGAACTGACCCCTGACGATTGCCTTGCCTATAGCGGCGAAAGCCGGCGGGAGAACTGGGTCCTGTCGGACGGCGGATCGAGCATCGCCATCTCGGCCGGCCGCGCATTCAGCGCCAATAATGGCGAGGTTCTGGCCGATATGGCGGCGGAAGGCGCCGGTGTGGCCATGCTGCCGGGATTTCACATTGCCGAACATATCCGCAGCGGCCGGCTCGTTCATGTCCTGCCTGACTGGGCTCCGCCGGAACTTTGGCTGACGCTTTATTATCCGCCCTATCAGGCGCTGCCGCCCCGCATCGCGACTTTCTCGAAATTCTTCGAAGAGCAGTTACCCGCGCATATGGTGATGCTGGGCTAGGGTCGCACCGCCGTTTTCTCCGGTCGGGACGGCCACAATTCCTGCTCCGCGACGGGCCGGCTGATATTGCCCAAAAGCAAGGTCCCGGTGATCGGAGTCCGAAACCTCCGATCACCGGAACGAATTTTTAGAGCCACGCTTTCAGCGCCTCAGCTGAAGGCGCCGTAAAGACAGGGCAAGGATCAAAACTCCTCCCAATTGTCGGGGGCGGTATTCAACGCGGCATTGCCTGAAAACGCAGCCCTTATCCTGCCGCCAAGAGCGCGCGCGGGAGACGCTGTGGGCCTGTCGGCAACCGACGCCGTGCGCACGGGGGCGGAGATCTCGCCATAACCGCCTTCGGACAGTTTGAACTGGGCGATCAGGCCGTTGAGCGAAGAGGCCTCGCGTGCAAGCCCGTGGCTGGCGGCGGTGCTTTCCTCCACCATGGCGGCGTTCTTCTGGGTGTCCTGATCCATCTGGTTCACGGCCGTATTGATCTGCTGAAGACCGGAGGATTGCTCCTGCGCCGATTCCGCGATGGCAGCGACGTGCCGGTTGATTTCCTGCACCTCCGTCACGATCAGTTCCAGCGCCTTGCCGGTTTCACCAACCAGCTGCACGCCTTGCTGAACCTGACCATTGGATGTCGTGATCAGGTTCTTGATCTCCTTGGCGGCGCCGGCGGATCGTTGCGCCAATTCGCGAACCTCCTGCGCGACAACGGCAAAACCCTTGCCCGCCTCACCCGCACGGGCAGCTTCCACGCCCGCATTCAGCGCCAGAAGGTTGGTCTGGAAGGCGATCTCGTCGATCACGCCGATGATGTTGGAAATCTCATTGGCGGATGTTGCGATCTGCTCCATTGCGGCGACGGCCTGCTGCACCACCTCTCCTGATTTTTCAGCGCCGACTTTGGCGCGGCCGACGAGGTGACCCGCTTCCTGCGCCCGCTTCGTGGCGTCCTTCACCGTGGTGGTGATCTCTTCCAGCGCAGCCGCAGTCTCTTCAACGGCAGCCGCCTGCTGCTCCGTGCGCTTGGCCAGATCGTCCGCCGCAGACCTGATCTCATTGGCGCCGGCGTCGATACCGCGGGCGTTCTGCGCCACCTGGCTTAAGGTCGACTGCAACTGTTCCGCAGCCCGGTTGAAATCACCGCGTATACCGTCGAGACCGGAGACGAACGGCTGAACGATCCGGTAAGTAACGTCGCCCTGTGCTATTTTCGAAAGGGCCGTGGCAAGATTGTCGACGGCAAACTGTACGTCGGCGGCCTCCCTGGTCTTCTGTTTTTCACGCTCGATCCGGTCCTTTTCCGAAGTCGACCGGTTGGCTTCCGTCTCAGTCTCAAGGCGGAGGCGTTCGATTGCGCTCTCGCGAAACGCCTGAACCGCGGCCGCCATCTGGCCGACTTCATCCCTGCGATCCATCCCGGAAATTTCGCTTGCCGTATCGCCGGCCGCGAGCGATTCCATGCGCGCGCGAAGTCGCGCAATCGGGGTGGTGATGCCCCGGGAGGAAATGAGCAGGCCAAGTGCGATCACGGCCAGCGAAACGAGCGCGAGCGTAATCAGGCCTGTCCAGATCGTCGTATTGGTGCTGGCGGTAAGGCGTTCTCTACCCTCATTCATCACCTGGATGAGCTGCTCATTGCCGGCGCTGATCTTTGGCGAGACTTCGGCAATTTTCCGAAGCACGTTGAGCGCCATCTGCTGCGCTTCGGCGCGTTGCCCTGCCTGCATGAGGGCGATGACCTGATTGCCGATCTCCTCGACTTCGACAACACCCTTGAGGATATCGCGCGCGGCATCGGTGCGTGCCGGCACCAGCTCCATGATCTTGTTCTGACGTTCCTCAAGCTGCTTACGGTCGGCTCTGAAGGTTTTGACAGCGGCTTCGAAATCAGCGCTCGTCGGGTCGTTAAGGCTGGCGCGAAGCATCTGCATGCCGAGCGCATTGAGGTTTCCGCTGGTTCTGGCGTTCAGAACCGCAGCAAGGGCCTCATGGCCGATAAAATCGCTATAGACGTTGTCGGTGCTTTTATATTGCAGGCTGACGTAGCCTATGCCGGAAAGCGACATCAGGCTCATCAGCGCGATGACAAAAACGACCTTTGTTTTTATCTTGGTATTGTTCAGGAAAGACATGAATGGCCTCAAGGCAAACATTTCTCCAGCCGCCCTCGCGGGAGGCCGGAGAAGATATAATGAAACATCGCGGGTAGCTGTTGCCCCTCATAGGGCGACAAGCGGACGCCTTTTTCGAGTCGCCGCCGGGCGGGTCGTTCCGGGTCCGCTTGTTCTACCGGCTCCGCCGATGAAACCTTGGAACCTGCGTATTTTAGATTTCACAAAATAACTAAATGAAGTGTTACCCGGGATAGGCAAGTGCTGACAATTCGCCGCGCCGCAGACGGCTCCGAGCATCGAAATCACGATTTATGGAATATCAAATGCCTGGTAGATTGGCCTCTTGATCTGCATGTTTTCGGGATTGCCTGATAAGCCAGTCTCCGAACAGCACAACGTTGCGGTTATTTGCCTTTCTCTCCGGATAAACGACGTAATAGGAGTCCTCGGAACGCGTGGCTTCTCCGAAAGGCATATGCAAATCGACATTGGCCTTGTCATGCCAACGAAATGTTTCCAGCACCTCCTTTACGAAACAGTCGGCATCCGGAAGACACGGAAAGGATTGCGCTTCAGCGCCTCGTCATTGACGCGTGCCACGAGTGCCATCGGCGTGCCGTAGGCAGGAACCTCCTCACGGTACATTTCTGACATGGCGCTTGAAAACGCTGCACGGATCTCGCTGGTGGAAACATAGTTGGACATGCGCGTGCAGCCCTATCGATCGCTCGGCGACAAGCCGCCGCCAGCCTTCTTGCAACTCGCCATCTTTTTATGGCCGCGACGGCAGATTAGTTCGCGGGAACCGCAGTGACCCCAAGTCATTTCCGGCCTGTGTTCATAGGGTTTGCTGCGCGCACAGTCCTCCTAAATCGGACCATAATAATGTAGTGTCATACCGTGAATTATTGGAAGGGTTTTACGAATGAGCCTCGCTGGAGATGTCGCGGAAGACGCTGAACTCCCCTCTACTCTCTATGATGGACTTGCCGGCTTTCGGCTTGCCATGCGGCGCTTCCTGTCGCTCAGTGACGCTGCTCTCGCAAAAGCCGACGTCACTTCTCAGCAATACCAGGCCATGCTGGTCATCAAGACCGCACCGGAAGGGAAAATGAGAATACGGGATTTCTCGGAACTGATGCTCATCCAGGCGCATGGGGCGGTGCAATTGGTCGACCGGTTGGCGGCGGCCGGTCTGGTGGAAAGAACACCGTCACAGAGAGACAAAAGGAGCATTCTGATTAGCCTCACCCCAAAGGGCGAACACATTTTACGAACGCTTGCCAGAATACATCTGGAAGGACTCTTGGCCAATCAAGACCTGCTTGTCGAATCCCTTGGGAAACTGCGCGATCTGAACGAACTAACCTAAAGGCTGCGTCACAACCGCGGACGATATGACCATTGAAGCGATATTCTCCATGGTAATCGCAAATGGAATCAGCCACAGCAATGTCAATACAGTGCCCGACACCCAAAACCATCGACCGAGCTCCAACTGAGAGGAGCCGGTCGATTTTTTGCCAGGCTGAGGCGACCGCGCAAGTCGCCACGCCGCCCCTGCGAAAAACAACGCGCTGAAAAATCCACCAAATATAATGACAAAAATACTTGTCGCAGTGACGATGCCGGCCAACAGCCTTAACCAGAGTGGCGTTACACTGTCACCAGTCAAGGCAATCATCGTTGCACCGACAACAATGATTACCGGAGCGATTGGAAGCCACAAGATCAGCCAGCCGTAGGTTTCATCGAGCGCGCGGCCAGCAACCTTGATTGCAGCCAATATCCGAGTTGTTGTTGGCACCGCATGAAACACAACCACATCCTCCTTAGCCGATAGCCGCGAAGTATATCACGGGGTGACATAAAGCGGCAGACGCGGCCCGGCCGTACTGAACACATTTTGGTCACATTTAGGTGTTGCGCGTCACGTATGGCGGGATAAAGCGACGAGAAACATGTTAGCCCGACAACAACGATTGACAAAACTGAAGAGGTACAACCGGCCGCACCGGAGTTCCCAAGCGGATAGATCGCTGATCAATCGGCTGGCGACCGCGCAATCTCAGGAGGCGCAGTCGTAATTCAGCTACTCATCGACGTTGTTATTTTGCGAGAAGTCCTTCTCATCACCGGCCTGAAGGATGTCAGCCCTTCCCAATGATAAATCCTGCGATACCCGAATCGGCCGTTTGTCTCTTCGATGCATCAGATAAGTGACGACACATTGATCGCCTCTGGAGCTTACCGACAGCAATCTGTCCGACGTCCCACGCATGAATGCTTCAGCGGCGGCGGCACAGTCAGTCTGGGCAACGGCTGGCGCACCAACCAAATTCAGCAGGGCGCACAAGACGAAAGCCACAGTGAGAGAAACCGAAGAACACAAAATGTCACGCACACCCATCAATCAGTGTGTCCGGCGAAACGCTTGCAGTTCATTCCGGTCGAAGAGGGCTTCACACACTTCCTGAATCATAAATCGTGCGGCGCTCGCGACCGGAGCCGATAGGGTTTCGCCCTGCCTGGCCGCATAGCCAATCCGCAAAAGACCTTCCAGTTCCGTTGAATTATCAATCAGCCCATCGAATTTTTCGAGAAAATCAGCGGGTAGGGTTCGAACTGCACCGCCCGGCCTTTCAATCAGGCCATGTTGCAAAAGTCGCGTTTCAAGCAACGAAGACAATTTTGCAATCTCACTGACGTCGTTCATCTGTTCCCCCCGAATGATACAGTCTCCCAACTCATTTTATATCACGACATGATATTTTTTTCAATGTCGAGTTGCTCGACGAAAACCGGGTTCGGGTTGAGAGAGCGGGAAAATCAAATACTGCGACGGCCGACGCCCTCTGCAGGCCGCGATGACGCGCGCCGAACGTTGAGACGAAAATCGTTGGTCACAGATTGCGGTCACGCTTTCGTGTTCGCCTCACGCTGTAACGTCGCTCCCGGAAAGATCGAATACAGCCATACGCGGCCGATGAACGGTCTGCGGACATTCAAGAGGAGATCATTTATGAACCGTTCCACGCTCACCCTCGCTTTGGCAGGCTCACTCGCAAGCGCTGTCGCATCTGTGTCTTTTGCTGCGCCGCTGGCACCGGAAAAGATGGCCGGAAACGAGAAATGCTACGGCATCGCCCTGAAGGGGCAGAATGATTGCGCTGCCGGCGCCGGCACGACCTGCGCCGGAACCTCCACCATGGATTACCAGGGCAATGCCTGGAAGGCCGTACCCGCCGGCACGTGCACCACGATGAACGTGGATGGCCACAAGGGCATGCTGGAGCCGTCTAAAAGCTGAGCCGCGACACCGGAGGCCCGCTTGCCGGGCCTCCTCCTCATCCGTCAAAACCGGGAGACCAGCAATGACCGTTTCAGCCGACCGCGCCACCGTCCTGCCACCCCGTGCTGGCCTCGGCCTCAAGCCGGAACATTACGACACCATTCTCGACGCAAGGCCGGATATCGGTTTTTTCGAAGTCCACGCGGAAAACTATATGGGCGCCGGTGGCCCGCCGCACCGTTATCTTGAAGCCGTTGCAGCGCTTTATCCCCTGTCGCTGCATGGCGTTGGCCTGTCGATCGGTTCGGCCCGTGACCTCGACACCGGGCATCTGAGACGGCTTCGCGACCTTATCGATCGTTACCGGCCGCAGAGCTTTTCGGAGCATCTGGCGTGGTCGACCCATGACACCGGTTTCCTCAACGATCTTCTGCCCTTGCCCTACACGGCCGAAACCCTGTCGCGTGTCGCCGACCATGTCGATGAGACCCAGCAATGGCTGGGCCGGCAAATGCTGCTTTAAAATCCATCAACCTATGTGCTGTTTTCCGAAAGCACCATCGATGAGGTGGATTTCCTCACCGCCATTGCAAGCCGAACCGGATGCGGGCTGTTGCTCGATGTGAACAATGTCATGGTCTCGGCGGTGAACCATCGCCTCGATCCGGTCGCCTATATCGACCGTTTCCCGGTCGAGCTGGTGGGTGAAATCCACCTTGCCGGTTATGACGAGACCATCGACAGCGTTGGAGACCGGCTGCTGATCGATGCCCACGGCACCGCCGTCAGATCCGATGTGATGGAGCTTTACCGGCACACGCTATCGCGCAGCGGCGCTTTGCCAACCCTGATCGAATGGGACAACGACGTGCCAGACTTTGCGACGCTTCAGGCAGAAGCGGTGCGCGCTGACATCCTGTTGAACGAAGCGGCCCTGAAAAGCCGCTCCAGCCAGGCGGCGTGACCATGCGGTTTTACGAAAGCCAAGGCGCCTTTGCCTCCGCCCTGCTCGATCCGGGCCAACCGCTACCGTACGGCATCACCACCGCGCGCGGTGCTGCCGATCCCTCGCGTTTTGCCATCTATCGCAACAACGTCTATGTCGGGCTGACGACGGCGTTGGGGCAACGTTTTCCAGTGACGAAACGGCTGGTTGGCGTTGAGTTCTTTGCCGGAATGGCCCGTGCCTATGCCGCCGACCGCAAACCGGCCTCACCGCTCATCATGCAGTACGGTGACGATTTCCCGGATTTTGTTGCGACTTTCCCGCCGGCATCGTCTCTCGCCTATCTCGCGGATGTGGCGCGGATCGAGGCGGCGTGGAGCACGGCCTATCACGCGGCAGACAGAGCGCCGCTCGAAGTCTCCCAACTCGCCGCCCTTTCACCCGAACACCTTCTCGATAGGGTGCTTATCCCGCATCCTTCTGCCCGGCTTGTGCAATCGCCGTTTCCGGCCGGCAGCATCTGGAACGCCCACCAGGGCGAAACCGTGACACCGCCTGTCGACTGGCGAGCCGAAACGGTGCTTGTCGTGCGGCCGGCCATGCAGGTCGAGATCAACGTCCTGCCATCGGCAGATGTTGCCTTCGCGGCGCGTCTCTTTGCCGGCGCAAGCCTTGGCGAAGCGGCTGAGACGGCTTTGGCCGCAAAATCTTCCTTTGATTTCGGATCGGCCTTGATTGGCCTGATCGGCCTTGGCGCTTTTAGCGCCGTTGAACACCGTGAAGGGGACCTTCCATGACCACAGAACTTGCCTCCGCACGCAGCCTCAGTGGCGCGTTCTTAGCACTTCATCGTCACGCCGAATGCCTGCTCGCCTCCATTCCGCAATCATTGCCGCTTTTGGCGCTGCGGTTTGGCCTGGCAATTCCGTTCTTCAAATCGGGACTGACCAAATGGGACGGATTTCTGACGTTATCGACCGGCGCCAGATATCTGTTCGAACAGGAATTCAGGCTGCATATCTTCGGCAACCTGATCCCCTACCCTATGCCGCTGGTCATGGCGGCGGCCTCGGGCATTGCCGAACTCGTTCTGCCTGTGCTGCTAGTTCTTGGCCTTTTCACCCGTTACGCCGCTTTGGGTCTGCTGGTGATGACGGCGGTGATCCAGCTTACCGTTCCGGATGGCTGGGCCAATTTCCATCTGCCCTGGGCTGCCATGGCGCTGACCCTCGTGGTCTATGGCGGCGGCCGGATAGCGCTGGATGCCCTTGTCAAATTGCGCCGACACTGACCGAACGTTGATCGTGGAACACCCCGGCCGCCTGAATTCCAGGGCGTGATGCTGGCAACGTCGATCTTCGCAGGCATGGTCAGGGCCCTTGTTGTTTCTCCCTGATGTTCATGCCTCGAAAGCTTCTTCCTGTCGCGTTCTCGAGACGACGCAATGCCAGAACGCATTTTTTTTGCGGAACAATCTGTGGATGTTGAAGTTACCCTTCATCAGGAGGAGGACTATCCATGATCGCAAAAGCCATTTTAGTGGGGGCAGCCACTGCCTTGTCGACGCTTTTTTCCACCGTTGCGCTGGCGCAGACCGAGCTGACGATGTGGTATCATGGTGCCGGAAACGTTGAAGAGCGCAAGATCCTGACCGGCATCATCGAGGACTTCAATTCATCCCAGACAGACTGGAGGGTATCGCTTCAGGAGTTCCCTCAAACCGCATATAACGAATCCGTCACCGCCGCTGCGCTTTCCAGCAAGTTGCCTGACATTTTGGATGTCGATGGGCCGAACATGCCGAACTGGGCCTGGTCCGGTTATCTGCAACCTTTAAAGATCGATGAGGCAAAGCTTGCGAACTTCCTGCCCGGCGCCGTGGGCAAGTGGGGAGACAAGCTCTATTCCGTCGGGTTGTGGGATGCAGCCGTAGCTGTATTCGCCCGCAAATCCGTTCTCGATGAAAATGGTATTCGTATTCCAACGCTGGAACAGCCCTGGACCGGCGAAGAGTTCAACGCGGCGCTTGAAAAACTCGCAGCCACCGGCAAGTTCGAATATGCGCTGGACCTTGGCATGGCCGATAAAACCGAGTGGTACAGCTATGCCTTCAGCCCGTTTCTGGAGAGTTTCGGCGGCAGCTTGATCAACAAGGAAAACAACCAGACCGCCGAGGGCGCGCTGAATGGAGATAACGCCGTCAGGTTCGGAGAATGGTGGCAGTCCCTGTTCGAAAAGAAGCTCGCACCGGGAACCTCGCAATCGCCTGCCGATCACGAAACCGGATTTCTGGAAGGTCGCCACGCCTTGCAATGGATGGGCAACTGGGTTGCGGTGAAGGCGCTGGAGAAATACGGCGATGATCTGTTGTTCCTGCCTGCGCCCGATTTCGGGAAAGGCCCGAAGATCGGCGCCGGGTCATGGCAGTTTGGCGTATCGGCCACCAGCAAGCATCCCGAAGGTGCATCGGCCTTCATCGAATTCGCCATACAGGACAAATATCTCGCGCAGTTTTCCGACGCGATCGGTCTTATCCCGGCCACGTCTTCGGCTGCCCAGATGACGAAGAACTACAAACAGGGCGGCCCGCTTGAGGTTTTCTTCGAGCTGTCCAAACGTCAGGGGACATTGCGGCCGGTCACTCCGGCTTACGCCTTCATCTCGCCGGTCTTTTCCAAGGCTCTTTCCGACATTGCCAACGGCGCGGATGTTGCCGATACGCTGGATAACGCAACCGACGAGATAAACAATAATATAGAGCGCAATTCCGGTTACCGACCCAAATAGGGGCAGGTTATCGATGGCGCTCTTTTCTTCAAAGGGAAAACTGACCCGGGACAGCTTCACGGGTTGGTTCATGGCTGCCCCGGCGATGGTGCTGATCGGGCTGTTTCTGATCGCACCCTTTTTGCTGGGGCTCGGTTTTTCCTTCACCAACCAGCGGCTGACATCTCCCAATCCGACCGAGTTTGTCGGCGTTGAAAATTACACCCGGCTGCTGGGTATCGGCGTGCTGACGCTCCAGCCGGAAAAAAAGGCGGACGGCAGCATCAGCCAGGATGCGGATGGCTCCGTCTCCTATCCGCGAATTCGCAATTTCACCCGCAACAATCCCGACTATCCCCATCTGGAAGGAATGCGGGAATATAAGAGCTTCACCTGGGGCGACGATCAAGTCGTCATTCTGGCGCGCGACGTCGTGTTTTTAACAGCGCTCGTCAATACGCTGGCTTTCGTGGCGGTCGTCGCGCCGGTTCAGGCGGCGCTGGCGCTGTTTCTTGCCCTGCTGGTGAACCAGAAGATACCCGGCGTCACGATTTTCCGCGCGATCTACTTCATGCCGGTGGTGCTGTCGGTTGTAGTGGTGGCGCTGCTCTGGCGGTTTATCTATGCAGCCGATAACGGGCTCTTGAACAGCCTTTTGGGCTACATGAGCTTCGGACTGTTTCAACCTGTCGACTGGTTGGGCAGAACCGATACCGCTTTATGGGCCATCCTGGTGATGTCGGTCTGGCAGGGCGTCGGGTTCCACATGGTCATCTGGCTCTCCGGTCTGCAAACCATCTCTCCGGATCTTTACGAAGCAGCCGACATCGAAGGGGCTAGTCGCTGGCAGAGATTCCACATGATAACCTGGCCTCTGCTGCGCAACACGGCGGTGTTGATTGTCATCGTCATTACCATGCAGGCTTTTGCGCTTTTTGCGCAGATCGACGTGATGACCAAAGGCGGCCCTCGCGATTCTACACAAAGCATCGTCTATCAAGCGGTTGAGCGAGGATACCGCCAGCAGGACATTGCGGCCGGTTCCGCAATTTCGGTCGTGCTGTTCCTGCTTGTTCTGTGCATTTCGCTGACCCAGCGATACCTCACAAGGGAGAAGCAATGATGCGGGCCGGACAACGCAAAAGCCTCGGCTTTCTCATCGGCAACTATCTACTTTTGCTCGCCTTCGCGGCGATATTCATTTTGCCGCTGTTGTTCATGGGGTTCTCGTCGCTAAAACCGAACGACCAGCTGCTGAATGACGCCACGTCGATACGAGCCTTTCTGCCGGTCGGGGATCTTTCGTTTGAAAACTATACAGCAGCTTTCGCCCGGGCGCCGATTGCGACCTTCATATTCAATTCGGTGCTGGTGACGGGCGTTACCGTATTTCTCGCCCTGCTGCTTGGCTCGCTTGCGGCCTTCGCCTTCACCTTCTTGAACTGGCGCGGAAAGGACGTTCTCTTCTCGATCATCCTCGCCACGCTCATCATTCCTTTTGAAACCATTGCCGTGCCGTTGCTGCTGGAAGTCAACAGCCTGCCATGGATTGGCAGCAACGGGTTTACCTGGGGATGGCTCAACTCCTGGCATGTGCAGATCATCCCATGGATCGCAGACGGGCTGACGATTTTCCTTTTCGTGCAATATTTCAAGGATCTCCCGAAGGAGTTGCTGGAGGCGGCGCGCATCGACGGGGCCGGCTGGCTGCGGATTTATGCGCAGGTGGTGATGCCGCTCAGCGGCCCGGTGATCGCAACCGCTGCGATCTTGAAATTCCTCGTCATGTACAGCCAGCAATATCTATGGCCGCTTCTTGTCACTCAATCCGAGACATACAGACCTGTCATGGTCGGGCTGCAATACTTTTTCCAGCTCAACACGCCCTGGGGTGAAGTCATGGCTTATCTGACCATCATTACGCTGCCGGTGCTGATTTTTTATCTCTGCCTGCAGAGACTGTTCATCTCCAGTATCGCAGCGAGCGGTATAAAGGGATAGCGCCTCATCCTGCACGGGGTGAAGGCCTGACATAAGGCCATAGTGAGAATGAACTGGGACTTGCGGGAGCTTGCTGCATTCCATTGGCGCCGAATATTCTGGCCAACCCGGAGGCTGTTGTGTTTTCTTACGAACTTGAACGCTGAACGGCGCCGGCAGATCGTCGTTCCAGATTGGCTGATCACACTGCCATTAAAATCGTATGTTTGACCGGGAAGGGCAGTCGCCCGAGAGTTGATCTTAAGCGCCCCGCGAGATTTGCCCTTCTCACATTCATGGTTTGAGCCGCTTTGAAGGATGAGGCCGATGAAAATGAGATTTCTCTGTGAGGCTGTTCTCGCCTTGATGTTTTCCACCGCAATCGCCTCCGCCCAGCAGGCGTCCGACACGGTGGCGCCGGAAAGGGCAACCGGGCTTGCCACCGCCAAACGTGTCGAGTCGAAGAACTTCATGGTCGCCGCAGCCAATCCGCTGGCGACCAAAGCGGGACGCGACGTGATTGCGGCGGGCGGCAACGCCATAGATGCGATGGTGGCGGTGCAGACCGTGCTGGGCCTCGTTGAACCACAGAGCTCCGGTCTCGGCGGCGGCGCCTTCCTTGTTTATTACCACGCAGAAAGCGGCAAGCTGACGACGTTGGATGGCCGGGAGACGGCACCGATGGAAGCCACGCCAAAACTCTTCCTGGATGAAAATGGCCAGCCGCTTAAATTCATGAACGCGGTCATCGGCGGCCGTTCCGTCGGAACGCCGGGAACGGTGCGACTTCTGGAGGAAGCTCATAAACGCTATGGCAAGGCTGAATGGGCAAGCCTGCTGAAACCGGCGGAAACGCTGGCGACCGAGGGCTTTCAGGTGTCGCCTCGCCTTGCCTCTCTGATCGCGTCCGAGGGTGACCGGCTGAAGACATATCCAGAGGCGCGGTCCTATTTCTTTGACACCGCCGGGGCCGCGTTGCAGGCTGGTACTTTGTTGAAAAATCCGTCCTATGCCGAAACGCTTGCAATGATCGCCAAAGGCGGTGCAGATGCGTTTTACAAGGGGCAAATTGCCGAGGCCATTGTCAAAACCGTGCGCGAGGCGGCCGACAATGCCGGCGTGCTGTCGCTTTCCGACCTTGCCAATTATCGCGTCATCGAACGCGAGCCTGTCTGCTTTATCTATCGTGCGCTTGATGTTTGCGGCATGGGGCCGCCATCTTCTGGCGGTATCGCCATTGGCCAGATACTCGGCATGGCGGAGAACTTCGATCTAAGGTCGCTGGGGCCCAAAAATGTCGAAAGCTGGCGCATTATCGGCGATGCGCAGCGTCTTGCCTTCGCCGACCGCGAGCGTTACGTCGCTGACGCCGATTTCGTGCCGCTACCGGTCAAGGGCCTGCTCGACAAGGCCTATCTAGGCGAAAGGGCAAGCTTGCTCGACGGCGAAAAGGCCTTGGCCAAAGATGTCGTCAAGGCCGGCGAGCCGGAATGGGACCATGCGCTGCTTTTCGGCCGGGATGCCGCGCTTGAGTTGCCCTCGACGAGCCATTTCGTCATCGTCGACAGGCAGGGCAACGTTGTTTCGATGACAACGACGATCGAAAGCGGTTTCGGCTCGCGTCTGATGACGAATGGCTTCCTGCTCAATAACGAATTGACGGACTTTTCCTTCAAGACCCACGATGGCGGCCTGCCGATCGCCAATCGAGTCGAGCCCGGCAAACGGCCGCGCTCTTCGATGGCCCCGACTATCGTGATGAAAGATGGAAAACCGCTGCTCGCTATTGGTTCGCCCGGCGGCAGCCAGATCATCGGCTATGTGGCGCAGGCGCTGATCGCCTATATCGACTGGGGCATGCCGGTTGAGGTGATCGTCGCCCAGCCGCATCTCATCAACCGGTTCGGCACCTACGACATCGAGGCAGACACCAGCGCGGAGGAGCTGGCAGGACCGCTGAAGGCGCTGGGTTACGAGGTGAAACCGGGTGAGATGAATTCTGGTTTGCATGCGATCGAGCTGACCGCCCAGGGTTTGGCCGGTAGCGCCGATCCAAGGCGCGAAGGAGCGGTTCTCGGGGACTGAACACACCTATCGCGGCATTCGAGCAAATCCCTTTGCGAGAATGGGCCCGGTGGGCCTGCCGGTTGGCGAACCACCCGCCTGCTCGAGGGTGATTTCGTAGAGCTGATCGCTTCTGGGAGCCGGCAGAGCCGGCCCTTCTAGCTTTGCTGAACGCACACCCTCGATCAATCCGAGAGAAACGGGGCCGACCTCCTTCGAAGGTAAGGTCCACAACTGAATCGTCTTGTCGCGCGGCACTGCAAAATCAGCCAGCATCCGCACGGTTGCCTTCTCGTTTCCAAAATCCTCGACAACAGCCTTAACCTGACCGTTCTCATCAAGGAGCACGGCGATCACGAGCGGATCGATCGGGCGGGTAAGGCTGAAGGCCAGACCCGCGGCCAGGAGGAAACTCGCGGCAATGGCAGAGAGGGCGATGCCACGCCAGCTGTTAGACCTATTGTCGTTTGCTGTCTTGGGCGACGTAGCGTATGCAGCGCCGGTCTGCGGCAACAGGCGGGTTTCAATTTTTTCCCACAGGTCGTCTTTGATCGCGGCAGGTTCAACAGTGGTATCGAGGGGAAGAAAACGCTCGCGGCTTCTGGAGACTGCCGCCCGCAGAGCATCATCATGCACGAGTGCAGCTTCAATAGCCTCGGCCTCGAGAGCGTCCAGCAATCCCAGAACGTAGTCGTCGGCAAGATCGGGAATGTCTTTGCGATCAAATTTCATGCCATGCACTCCCGCAGAGCGATAAGCCCTCGCCTGATCCAGGATTTTGTTGTTCCCAGGGGAATGCGAAGCCTGCCGGCGATTTCCCCATGGGAGTATCCCGCGACATAGGCCATCAGGATTCCCTGGCGTTTCGTCTCGTCGAGACTTCCGAGACACTCATAGAGCCGCGAATTCCTGTCGAGTTTCTGCCAGACTGCAACCACCTCCGTTGCTTCTTCACCATCGCGAAGCATCTCGACATCCTCAACGATGAGCTCGCGTCTCGTATCACGGACAAGATTGAGTGCCCGGTTGCGAACGATCGCGTAAATCCATCCTCGTGCCGATCCCTGGTCGGCACGGTATTGATGAGCATGTGTCCAGATCCGAACAAAGCTCTCCTGAACGACCTCCTCGGCCAGTTCGCGCCGCTTGACAATGCGTTGGGCGACCGCGACCAGACGTCCGGCCTCGCGATCGAAAATCAAGCGCAAGGCGCTTTTATCGCCTTTCGCGCAGGCTGCAAGCGCCCTGTCGAGATCGTTCGGCACAGGGCCCGTCTGCATTTGAATCCTTTCCACTCGTGATCGAAAGCACCGTCAACTGTGCATAATACCCATCAGACAGGTTAATGGATGCACTTTAAAAATAATTTTTCCTGTCTGCATCCAAATGCGTTGCCCCCCGTGTCCTAAAGACGGAAGCGTTCAAACGACGCCTTCCGAATGGCTCAATTCACGGGAGAAACACATGCGCACTATCCGCCTCACTCTTCTCGCCTCAATGGCCCTGACGGCATCGGCAGGCATTGCCGTTTCAGCGCCGGTCCTTGGCCTCATGGGAGACAAGACCCTCGTCATGTTCGATACGGAGAAGCCCGCAGTTACAAAGTCGATGGATGTGACTGGTGTAGACAGGCTTGTCGGCATCGACTTTCGTCCGGGCAACAAGACCGTCGTCGGTGTGACGCCGGATCATAACATTGTCACCATCGATCTCGAAACCGGCGCTGCAACCGAGGTCGCCAAGATGGACAAGATGCTTACCCTTGCCGATGCGCCGGTTGTCGTTGATTTCAATCCTGCCGCTGACCGTCTGCGTTTCATGACGGGCACGACAAATCACCGCGTGCATCCCGATACCGGGGCCGTCACGGTGGATGGCGCACTCGCTTTCGAGGATGGCGACATGCATAAGGGCGAAACGCCAAACATTGTCGCTGCGGCCTACACCAACTCGACCGGCAAGCCCGAGAAAACGGCAATGTACAATATCGATGCCACCATCGGTGCCCTGATCCAACAGACAAAACCCAATGACGGAACATTGAAGGCGATCGGCAAGCTCGGCCTGAAGGAAATGCCGGCAAACTATGCCTTTGATATCCAGGGAGAAGAAGGCGGCAAGAACACTGCCTATCTCGCCGCGGGCAAGATGCTTTACACCGTCGATCTGGAAACAGGCGCTGCGACCGAAATTGGTTCCATTACCGGCGCCGAGGGTGAGCTGCGCGACATCACCGTTCTCCCCGCAATGTGAGCCTTTGTCGCGACAATGAAAACGTGAATGAAAGGGCTGCCCCCTGAATGGAGCCAGCCCTTTCCATCTGCACGGCCGAAAGGGTTACATTTCGGGAAGCAGGACCTTGTCTATGACGTGAACGACGCCGTTCGGCTGCTTGATGGCGACGATCTTGGCGTCACCCCGTAAATTTAATAGTTGCAGGAAAACATAGTCCAAGGCGCAAAGAGAACGTCTTGCCATTCGGTTATAATTCTCGTTCTTCCGCAGGAAGCAGAGGCCAGGCGAAACATTCTGGTTACGCCTGGTTTTTGTTCAGCAGCGCTGCCGTATGTCGTAGCCTGGCCAAGTCTTCGTCAATCATTGCAGTTGCTTCAGAACGCTTGAGAGCGCTTGCCGCGTGCAGCATTGCAATCTTCTTGAACTCCGCATCGCCGAATTTCGATAGGGTAAGAAAGGCTTTCTGTAATCGAAGCCCGACTTCGATGATGGACGCCCCGTCTCGGGCGATGGGCAAGAAGAGGTCATCAAACAGGTCTTCAAGTCGAATTGGGGTAACGAAGAGCCGAGGATGCACCACCTTTGTTTTGCTGTCCTGCAAATCCCAGACGGACAGCACGCGTATCGCTCGGGAGATCACATCAATCGCAGTGCCGGGATCGTTGATAGCCGGTGAAAGCGCTCTGGAGGCAATTTCAGACAAAACCGCAGCCCCGAAGCGAGGATCCTGATCGAACGACCTGACATTACCAATAGTAAAAGCCGAGGCGATACGCTCGTAAACATTGTCATGAACCTCACCGTTAACCCAGGCCAGCGGAGTGTTGGGTGCAACCAGCTTGCCCGCTATCGCGACAATGAAAATGTCAAAATCGAACTCCTCGGCGATCTCGGAGAGAAGCGTTGCATCGACGTGTTGAACGTAGCCAACCTCGTTCTGGTGAATGGGCGTATTGGGCTCCCCTAATCTCGGGTCACCCTCAAGCAATCTGTGGCCGCCGAGATTTGGCGTTTCCACCCATGCCGTCAGTGCTTCAATCGTTGTCCGTTCAACCCGCTCCGTGGTTTCGGTCACTCGCCCAAGTCGCGAAAGATGATCAATCCAGCGCAGCAGCGTGACGATAATGAGAACGATCACGCCGATGGTGACCACAAAAAGGATGAGGCGTCCGCGATCCCCGTATGCACCTGTCGTAAGCGCAATTATTCCGACCAGACTGAACAGGAAGGAGCCCACGAAGGTAGCCAGCACATTCTGTGTCGTACTGTCTTCCATGACCAGTTTCGTGGCTCGCGGCGTGACGTTGGTGGTGGCCGCGGAATAGGCGGAAACCATTGTGCTCAATGAGAAAGTCGTTACCGTCAACATGCTGGAGGCAATAATACCGAGAATCTTGTCAACGGCGTCCGCGCCTATTTTTGTTGGCAGTTCTTGCGGGATGTAAGGCGAAAGCGCGACGGCAAGCAGAGCAGTCACGACACCAGCCATGGAAAAAAGCGTTGCCCTGAACCATATCCGTCGAACGATCTGGCCCAGCCACCACCGCCACTTTGACTTCATCACTCGCCAGCTCCCTTCAAAAGCGACCACCCGGACCGTCGCTTGTGCCGGGTGGTCAAAACTCGTGCAATCCGAACATTATGCCGTGTGTTCCGGCGCGCCATGGACAAGCTGAAACTCCGGCGAGTTGACCAGATGCAGGTAGCGTTCAAATTGAATCAAGACATCGCTGATGATCTGATCCTGCGACATGCCCATCAGATCGTAGCCGCTATTGCCGCTGGAGAAAAAGGTTCTCGCTTCGTATCGAAACTCTGCCTCGCCTGCGCGGATGGTGGTGAAGCTTGCAACCCGATGTTTCTGGACCGATACACCATAGATAAAGTCACGGACGTCAGACGCAGGAGATCGAAGGGTGACAACGCCGGCCCCCTCCCGATCTACCTCCGTCGGTCTCCCGCGCGACTGAAGTTCGGCAGCAACCTTGTCCAGCGCGGGTGCGACCTTGTCATCGATGAAGATCGCAACTTCTTTCTCCGTCGTGGTGCTCAGCATCAGAGCGAGCCTTCGTTGCCAGGTCTGACCAGAAGCGGGCTCCGCGGGCCCAACGTTTCGGCTGCTGTGCACCTCACGCTGCGCTAAATCCTGCTGCATTCCAAGATACAGCGACACGACCAAGGCCAGCATTACCACGGTAAAAGGCAATGCGCTGGCGACGGTTGCGGACTGCAACGCGGTGAGACCACCCGCCATCAGCAGGCATGCGGCAACGAGCCCCTCCATCGAACACCAAAAAATCCGCTGGCCCGTTGTCGTTTCCGTTTCACCGCCAGCGGCGATGGAATCCACCACAAGCGCCCCGGAATCAGCCGAAGTGATGAAGAATATGGAGACCAGCAGAACCGCCAGTGTCGAAGTGACGCCAGAAAGAGGCAAATATTCGAAGAAGCGGAAAAGGCCTACGGAAACGTCGTTCGAGATGGCGGCGCCCAGAGCGCCCGCGGCTACACCTGTATCGATGAACATTGCCGTGTTGCCGAAAACCGTCATCCAGAAGAATGTAAAACCGGCCGGGATGAACAGCACGGCAGCAACAAATTCGCGCACGGTTCTTCCGCGAGATATCCGCGCGATGAACATTCCCACGAACGGCGACCAGGAAATCCACCAGGCCCAATAAAATAGCGTCCACGAATCGATCCAGGGCGTGGGCTCGTAGGCGTAAATGTTGAAGGTTCGCAGGACGATCGTATCGAGATAGAGGCCGAGATTCTGCACGAAGTCCCGGAAGAGCTGTGTCGTCGGTCCGGCGATCAGCACGAAAAGCATGAGCAGTACGGCGACAACCAGATTGGTCTCCGATAATATTCTCACGCCTTTATCCAGGCCTGTCACAACCGAGATGGTGGCCATACCGGTCACCACGACAATCAGGACAAGCTGTACGCTGGTGCTGATCGGCAAGCCGACAAGGTGGTTGAGGCCGGCATTGATCTGCGCGACGCCGACCCCTAGCGATGTCGCAATGCCGAACATGGTGCCGACAATCGCAAAAATGTCGACCGCGTGTCCGATCGGGCCGTTGATCCTGTTCTTCAACAATGGATACAAGCCTGAGCGAACTGTCAGCGGAAGGTTGTAGCGGTAACCGAAATAGGCGAGCGACAAGCCAACGACGGCGTAAATCGCCCAGGCGTGTATGCCCCAGTGAAAGAAAGTCACAGTCATCGCTTCGCGCATTGCCGCCACGCTTTTCGGTTCGGCGGTCGGCGGCGCCATATAGTGGGTCATCGGTTCGCCAACGGCATAGAACATGAGACCGATGCCCATCCCGGCGGCAAACAACATCGCAATCCACGACAGGAAACGGAAATCGGGAACTGAATCGTCCGGTCCCAGTTTGAGCTGGCCAAACCTGCCGAAACACAATAGCAGCATCGCCGCCAGAAATACGCCGACAGAAAGCAGGTAGAACCAGCCGAAAGCGCCGAGAATGGAACCTTGAATGATACCAAAAAGTGCTTCCGCCTGGCCGGGGAGCACGATACCGATGGCGACGAACAAGGTGATGACAATCACCGACCCGTAGAACACCGGCGGATTGATGATGAACGATTTCATAGCTGCAATGGCCTTCCCTTATGCGTATGAGCAGATGGATTTTAAATATGCTCTTTGATTTTACCCCAAGTTTCGGCAAAAGATCATCACAGACTGGACATCTTCCGCTGTTGGAGAATGCGGAAACGACGATTTGGCTCCATCTTCTTCGTCAATAGCGTTGCCGCCTTGCCGCATGACGCGCCTTTTGCTTGGCATTGACCCGGTCTTCACTCGCGCCTATCCGTTAGAAATGATATTCACGACAAAAACCAGAAGGTCCGTCTCGTCTCGTCTCGAGATCTTGCAGATGAAGTTGCGTCGTATCGAGCGCGGGCGCGACACATGGGCACTTCGTTGGCAAGCTGTGCTTGCTGTTATCGATGTCAGCATCATCTCGTTCTTCATTTTCGGGCCATTTTTGCGCAGCGGGCCTTCCTATCTGATCATTGATTACATGATCGCGGTGTGGATACTTGCCGAACTGTTCGCACGCGCATTCGCAACTGGCTCTTTAGGCGCGCTCCTCAAGAGGCCGATGACTTGGATTGATCTTGTTATTCTTGCCACGTTGTTGTTTCCAAACGCGCTTTTCAATTTTGCTTTCCTGAGGGCGATGCGTCTCTGGGCCGTGGGCGAAAGCCCGCTCTTCGCCGTCATCCTGAAACGGCTCGGTTGCCATCACTACAAGGACGTTGCGCGCGCATCACTTAACTTCCTCGTCTTCCTGTTCATGGTGACAGGATTTGTCTACACGACCTTCTTCTATCACCAGAGCGGTTTAGTCGGCTTCATCGACGCCCTTTACTTTACGGTCGCGACGATGACGACGACAGGTTTCGGCGACATTACGCTTCCTGGACCTCTCGGAAAACTGACCTCCGTGGTTACGATGATCGTCGGTATTTCTCTCTTCGTCAGGTTGGCGCAGTCGATCGTGCGCCCCCGCAAGGTACTCTTTCCTTGCGGAAAATGCGGACTGCAAAGGCACGAGGTTGACGCGGTCCATTGCAAGGCCTGCGGACACCTGCTCAACATTCCAAACAATAATGACTAATACGCGTCCTTACTGACTCGGCGTCTGTGGCAATCACTACAGGTCGCTCTCCAGTCGAGGCGCGCGGCTTCATGATGGACTTGCTTCGGAAAAGTGGAGAGGTTTTCTTGAGTTGAAAGGAAACCGTTATGACGAAGAAAGTGGCCTTTACGAAAGAATACGAGCGTGAGGCTGTTCGCGTGGCCGAAACGAACGGGCGTACGCAGCGCGAGATAGCTGATGATCTTGGAATCGGGCTGTCGACACTGACGCGATGGCTTAGCCGAAGCGGGGATGTGGCTATGGATGATCCCGGACGTCGTGAAGTCGATGAGGCCCCGCTTCATTGATCAGGCGAGAAAAGAGGTCCCCGCACATCGCCACCGCTTCTGAATGGCCATATCGACTGGACGATGATCAGTCAGGCCCGTGGGATCGAAGCCCAGCTGACGGCAGAACTGAAAAAGCAGCTCCGGCCAGGCTTGGATGCAATCATCCGCTGGCTCGGCGCACCACCAACAGCCGAAGAACGACGACCGCCAAAGTCGACAGTTAGCTCGGGCAAAATGGCGCCCGCCAGGAAGGCAGCTTCTGCATCCTCAACCAGGAAGCCGCAATGCGCGGCAACCGACGGTGCCTTTACCCGGTCAGCGTCGACACAGCGCGGGCCTGCACCAAAAGCAATAAGGCCCTTTCCCGGAAGCACTATTTGAAGCGACAAATGATCCGGCGAGCTTTCAGGACGCATTGATATACCATATGCGTCGTTTCGGTGACACATATTGGCAGCTCCACCGCGCTGTTGTTCATCTGGATGAGACATTCGATAGCAAGACGCTGCTATCCTGGATGCAGGGGGAGCGCGTGCCCCGCTCCGTTGCCAGCTTTAATATCCTGCGCCGCTATCGGTTGCAGGAAGGATATTTCAAGGACAAGCTACCGCACCAGGCGCGCTCGCTTTATGGTCATGATCTCGGCGATATCAGCCCGGCTGAGCGATGGCGCTTGTAGCTGACTGGCGAGGTGTTCATGCATGTGCGTCTATCGCAACCGCTCCTCACAAGGCGTTACCGTGACATCGCCCCATCGAGGGCCGTTAAGAAGCGTAGCGTGTCGTCGTCCAGCCCTGGGCGGTGCTGCGCCGCAGCGCCTGATCTAGCGATGTCGCGGACGTTAGCCCGGCCACCGAAATAGCAGTTCTCCGTCTTGAACGGAGACAAACGCGGGGCACCGCAGTTTTCTCGCGCGCCTACGACAATCTAAAAATTCGTCGCAATCGACGCAGTCGCCGACAGATCAAAAACTCGGTAATCAAGAACAAGCGGATGAGATCCAACGCCTACAATTCGGAGCAGACACCGAAGGCTGATAAATGTGAACATGCACGGGGCTCAACCCCGTGCATGTAGTGAGCCAGTTGACGCCTTCAACTGCCAAGCATGCCCGACAGCTTGCAGATGAGAAGTCCGCTTGCAGCCAGGATGGACAGAAAACCGCAGACGCCGAGCACGTTCTGAAAAGGCTTGTTGCGCAGCGTGCCCATCTCCCGACGATTGGAGATGATCATCAGCAGGCCCGCCAGGAACGGTGCCACCAATACCGTCATTGCCTGGGCGAAGATAATCAACTGGACACGTGACCCGGGTGCAAGCACGACCACCAGAGCGCCGAAGGCGAGTACGCATCCGACCAGAATTTTCGTCCGCAGGGCATCGAACGAACCGCCCCAACCAACGCCATCGGAGAGTAGCGTCCCGCCCGCGGTTGAATTGGCGAGCATGGACGAGAAGGCGGCGGCGAAGAAGCCAAGGACAAAGAGCGTGCTGCCGACGGACCCCGCCAACGGTTGAAACACATTGGCAAGCTGCATCAGTGTCTGCACACGCTCCCCCGTATGGCCGAGCACAGCGGCCGCGACCATGATCACGAGGCAGGTCATTATGCCGGGCGCAATAATGCCCGGGAGCGTGTCAGTGACCGTCGAGTCCCGGTACTGGTCGGCGCGCGTCCCCTTGGCACGCGTAGCGTAGCTGGTGAAAAACGCCGCATTGATGGAGAAGTTTGTTCCTACAAGGGCGATAATCAGGAGTTGGGCGCCTGGGGGGAAGCTTGGAATGACACCGGTCGCGCTGGCGACCCAATCGGGTCGTGCGAGGATGGCACTGCAGACAAAGCCAATTGCCATCATCGCGACGAGAGCAAGCAGGATGCGCTCCACAACGCTGTATACGTTGCGCATCAGCAGGATGAACCCGACGGCAAAGCTGCAAACGAGCGTCCACAGGATCGATGAGCCCCCAAAAAGCATGGAGAGCGCAAGACCTGAACCCGCGGCATTTCCGACGGAAAAGCAAAGAGTAATGAAAAAGACACTGATACCGGCCAGCACACCGACGGGCTTGCCCAACGTGTCCTTGATCGTTTGAATTATAGAGCCGCGGGCGATGATACCGATACGCACGCTCATGTCGGTGAAGGCGATCATCAAGATCGTCGACAAGACGATTACCCAGATCAGTGAATAGCCATAGGCGCTGCCAGCCTCCACGGCCGAAGTCAGATTGCCGGGACCAAACTGCCAGGCGCCAGCAACGAAAGCCGGACCTATAAGGGCCAGGCGTTTGCTCCAGGTCAAGGCAGACGGTTTCGAATTCTCGACAGCTGCGGCGCGCATGGCCGGCAGCACGGAATCATTTTGCTCACGCACAGGCGTGTCCTCCTCCTCGAGCCACATACACACTTCGTCCTCCCGAAACGTGCGGTGGCGTGACATCCAACTTGATACAGCTCCTTCACGCTGTGCGTCGATCCTGCATCAAATACGGGCGAACTGGCCCCGCGTCGCCAGGAGCACGGGGCCGCGTGCTTATTCGGCGGCGATCAAGTCCTTGGCTCGACCGATTCCGGCAGCTTCAAACGCGGCGAAGATCTCAGCTTCCGCTTTTTCGCCCAGGTTCTTCAGCGGCTCGCGGATCGTTGCATGGTCGAGCACGCCGCGATGCACGAGGCCGAGCTTGAGTGCAACGGTGCCTTCCATATGCGAACCGCGGTGGTAGACGGCACGAGTGATTGGCAACAGACGCTCGAAGATTTCGCGAGCACGGGAATAATCCTGTGCCTTGCCGGCTGCAATCAGGTCGATGAGAAGCTCTGGAGCGATGTTGCCATATCCAACAAGCAGACCGTCGACATCGAACATAGTGGGAAGTAGCCACTCGTCATGGCAGCTGAGGATCTGAAGGTTCGAATTTGCCTTCTTGAGCTCAGGAATCTCGACGTACCACCGTTTCATATTGCGCACGCCGTTTTTGGTCGCGACAACGCCATCCTGCGTAGCGATCGCAAGCTGAGTATCCAGGTCGTAGCTTGCCTTGGTCGCATCCGGATACTGGAACAGGATGCACTGAAGCCCGGATTCCTGCCAGATCGCCTTATAGCGGTCCTGCGGCGCGCCTTTCTGGAAGCCGAAGCGCAGCCAACCGTGATTGGGATAGACCAGCGCGCCGGTTGCCCCAGCAGCCTTGCACTTCTTTGCCTCTTCGGCTGCAACCTTCGTGCCTTCGCCAGTAATGCCGGCGATAATCGGAACCGCGCCATCGACGGCTTCGACGTAGGTTCTGACGAGCTTCAGGCGCTCTTCCTCGGTCAGGAAAGTGCCCTCCCCAGCGTGACCAAGAATGACTAGGCTCTTCACGCCATCCATGCTGACCAACCACTTGGCCAGGCGAGCATTGGCCGCGTAGTCGACTTCACCGTCGCGGGTGAAAACGGTTACCGGAGCGGGGCTCAGACCTCTCAAATCCATTGCTTGCATCGAACATCTCCTCCTGTTGTGCTCGCTGCCACTACTAAAGCAGCGTTGGGATCGTTATCGGGAACGTTCCCACTATCGTTTCCGAATATGTTGGAGTCAATCCCCATTTTGGTGCATGATCACGGTGCAGAATATTGATTGGTGCCAGTAATGAGCGACTTTGAGACAAAGACGGACGAGACGAGCCGACAGACGCGGGTGACAATAATCGATGTCGCATTGGCCGCGGGGGTATCGAAGTCCACAGTATCGCGCATACTCGACGAACGGCTGCCGCGCTCGGACAACGACACAGCGCGCCGGGTGCGAAAAATTGCAGAAGACATGGGCTACGTACGCGATGTGTCCGCCGCAAGTTTGCGGCGTGGGAGCACGCAGACAATCGGGGTCATCGTGCCGCGACTGACGGATACCGTCATGGCCATGCTTTACGAAGCGCTGACCAAAGCATGCAGCCGAAATGGCCGTTTTGCTATCGTAGCGACGACAGACGACCAGCCCGGTGCAGATCGTCTCGCCGCCGAATCGCTTTTGAAGCGGGGCGTAGACGGCCTGATCCTTTCGACGGCGCGGGAGGGCGACGATTTTGCAGATACGTTGGTGGAGAGGGGCATTCCTTTTGTACTGGCCTTGCGTACCGATGGCAGAAATCTCTCGGCCATAGGTGACGATCGGCTAGGGGGCTATCTGGCGACACGACATTTGCTCGATCTTGGGCATCGTAAGATCGGAGTGATTGCCGGCCCGTCCTATGCTTCCAGTGCCCGCCGGCGCCTCGAAGGTTATCGCCAGGCCTTTGACGAGGCTGGCCTCGCCGTGCACCCGGATTGGATCGTACCCTCAACCTTCGGAATAGATGCAGGAGCGCACGCAGGCGAAACGTTGATGCGGCTGAAAGACAGGCCATCGGCGATTTTTGCCGTCAACGACAATACGGCAATTGGCGCCCTATCAAGCTTATCACGCCTGGGTCTTTCAGTTCCAGATGATGTGTCAATAGTCGGCTATAACGACATTCCAATCGTCAGTCATCTGCCGACCCCACTGACAACGGTGCGTGTACCTTTCGAACAAATCGCCTCTAATGCACTCGACTTGCTGACACACGGTGCCGCATCTGCAGATGACCGCATTCGCTTGTCAGCTCCGACCCTCATCCCACGTAAATCAACCTCCCTCGTCGGACTTCGACTCTGATCAACACACGTGTGTTCCGTGAGTGTTAACGGCGGCGGAGCGATTACGAGGTAAGCGGTCTTGATTGGAATCGAACCCGCGACCATCACATCTGTAAGTGGAGCCCTTGATTTCAATGATAAAAAACTTAACTTGCAAACAGGTGTATGTTCCCAATATGTTCCAGGCTGGACGGCGGGGACGTTGTTAGACGCCTGGAATTCGATGACGGATCGCCGGCGCTATTTCACTGAGCCGCGCTGATTAGGAAAATATTGTAGCTTTCATCGCGCGATCGCATCCGAGGCCGACAGGGACACAAGACCACAGCTGATGAAATGCGTGCTGAGGTTGACAAGGACCGGTCCCGCAAATCCCGAGGAGCAAATGTTGCTATTCCACTCGGGGCGCCTCGAGCATCGTCTGGGCCTTGCTGATCCGGAAGCCATCCTACGCAGCGGCGGTTGCGTAATACCTATCCACATTCGAGGCATATCTTCTCGAAGTGGTTTGCATGAGGACTGAGTATTGATGGCGCACCGGTCGAACCGGGGATTGGGACAACCCTTCCGAGCCAAGCGCTTCGTGCGCATAGAGGTGATTGGGATCCAATCTGCGGACTTCATCAAGGCCCGCGGCCACATGTGCGCCGCAGGTCGAGGCCTGACACATGGCTGCACCCGACCGCATCGAAACTTACTTTTTCCACTTGCAAAAACGGGGCCGTCCACACATGGCTCGGGAAATCTGCACCGCTAGGATAAGTGGAATTTCTGCCTGACTTCGGCTTAGATGCCAGGAACAGGAGATACCACGACGAGACGACCGCGCCGGAACCATAGCCTGGCTCTCAAGGCAAAGGTGGCGCTCGCTACGATCCGCGGCGAGCAGACTCTGGTGGAATTATCGCAGCAGTTTGACGTGCATGCCAACCAGATCAAACAGTGGAAAGACCAGCTCCTTGAGGGGGCGACAGGCGTTTTCGGCGATGAAGCCAAAGCGGAACCGGCGGGTCCAACCGTCGACGTCAAAACGCTGCACGCCATGTGACAAACTGCGTTTGCACGGAGATCGGCGAACTGACACTGGAGAACGATTTTTATCCGGTGCGCTCGGCAAGGCAGGATTGCTGGGCGCAAAGAAATGATCGACCGCGGGCACAAATTGTCGGTCGCACGCCAGACAAAGCTTCTCGCGCCGGATTACTCGAGCGCAGGTCGAATGGCCATAGACGCTTATTTCGAGTCGCTTGGCTTGTGACCTACACTGTTCCAAGGCTAGTTCACGTGTCAGTCGCTAAAAATGAAAAATCCCCAGAAGGGGATTTCTCAATGATATCAAAATTCGGATGGTGGGCGTGACAGGGATTGAACCTGTGACCCCTACGATGTCAACGTAGTGCTCTCCCGCTGAGCTACACGCCCTCCGTGGCGGCGGATAGACCACAAAACCGGTTCATGCGTCAACTGCTTTTTTTCGGTTTTGTGAAGGTTTTTTGAGAGGCCTTACGCCACAAGGAGTTTGTTCACTTCATCCACGAGATCGCGCAGATGGAACGGCTTGGAAAGCACCTTGGCATCCTTCGGAGCCTTCGAATCGGCATTCAGCGCGACGGCTGCGAAGCCGGTGATGAACATCACCTTCAGGTCCGGGTCGAGTTCGGTGGCGCGCCGCGCCAGCTCGATGCCGTCCATTTCGGGCATGACGATATCAGTCAGCAGAAGCGAGAAAGGCTCTTCGCGAAGCCGGTCGTAGGCGCTGGCGCCATTGTCGAAGGAAGAAACCTTGTAACCGGCTTTTTCCAGCGCCTTGACGAGAAAGCGGCGCATATCATTGTCGTCTTCAGCGAGAAGAATTTTCTGATTCATCATAAGTGACCGTAACTACTCAATGTTTGGGATACCCTAGCCCGATTATAGGATTTTCACGGTAAATATCCTGTGAACACGTGAATCGGTATAGCGCTGCTTGGGCGATAGTATGGACTTGCCGCACCGTAACTGGCAACATGAACATCCCGATTGTTTGCGACATGGTAAATGGCACTGAATGGACTGGGTAACGGGTGAATATGAACTCTTCGAAGTAACGGAACCTGCCGTTCAGACCCTGCCATTCGTCTATAATTCCCCCCATAGCGGCCGCTGCTACCCCATCTCCTTCTTGGAATCGGCAAGGCTCGATTCGCATGAGATCCGCCGCTCCGAAGATCACTTCGTCGACGAGTTGTTCGCGGCGGCGCCGGAGATCGGCGCGCCGCTTCTTAAAGCGAATTTCCCGCGCGCCTATCTGGACGTCAATCGCGAGCCCTACGAACTCGATCCCCGCATGTTCGACGGCACGCTCCCGCCTTACGCCAATATCGGCTCCATGCGGGTCGCCGGCGGCCTGGGCACAGTGCCGCGCATCGTCGCCGAGAATATGGACATCTATGCCCACCGCCTGCCCGTCGACGAGGCGCTTTCGCGGATCGAGACGATTTACAAGCCCTATCATGCCTGTCTGCGCCGCCTGCTTTCACGCACCCACGCCAATTTCGGAATGGCGGTGCTGATTGACTGCCATTCCATGCCGGGCAATATTCGCGTCGCCGGCTCGAATCTGAGGCCGGATGTGATCATCGGCGATCGCTATGGCACCAGCGCATCCCAGGAAGTCTCCCGCGCCGCGCTGCATTTTCTTGAGGAACTGGGTTTCGTCGCGGTCTGCAACAAACCCTATGCCGGCGGCTTCATCACCGAACATTACGGCCGGCCAATCCGCTCTCTCCATGCACTGCAGATCGAGGTCAACCGAGCGCTTTACGTGGATGAAAAAACGCTTTTGAAAAAAGCCGATTTTCCCGCCATTCAGGCGTCGCTTGAAATCTTCATGCGCCAGCTCGGCGCCTTCGTTTCCGAATACGCGATAGAAACGTCGCTCGCTGCCGAATAGCAGCGCGAATCATCCGCTATTTCAATTTTTATCCCGTATCGTCTGGCGGCCCGCCGGACAAAAAAAACCGCGCCTTGGCGCGGTCAAGTCTAGGGAGGAAACACCCAAGGAGGGTATTTACAGTCAAAGACTGCAGGATCACGCTACGTAGTAATTGCACAATTGTCAATCATTTTTTTATGTGCATATTTTTTAGGCTTATGCTGAAAATATGGAAACACCGGTACCGCCATTCGTATGAGTGGACGGCGGATGTGATTCCGGTCTATGCATTGCCCCACAAAATTCAGACCAAATATCCAGGCAATGAGGTTTCGCATGCTGCCCGACCGGGATTTCTTCTTCAAACTTGCCGATGCCGCCAGCGCAGAAACGCTCCCCCGCTTTCGCACGGGCATTGCCGTCACCAACAAGCAGGATGGCGGCTATGATCCGGTGACAGAAGGCGATCAGGCGGCAGAAACAGCTATTCGCGCGCTTATCGAACAGCGTTTTCCGCAGCATGGCATTCTGGGCGAAGAACACGGCAATATTGGTCTCGACCGCGATCACATCTGGGTCATAGACCCGATTGACGGCACACGCGCCTTCATTTCCGGCGTGCCTGTCTGGGGCACGCTGATCGGTTTCCAGTCCGCCGGCCGCGCCACCATGGGCATGATGGACCAGCCTTTCACGAAGGAGCGTTATTTCGCCGATGGCGAAGCGGCCTGGTATTTCGGGCCGGATGGCGAGCGGAAAATCCACACGCGCGACTGTGTGTCGCTATCGGACGCCGTGCTGTTCACTACGACACCCCACATCTTTACTGCGGAAGAAAAGCCCTTCTACGAAAAAGTACAGGATCAGGTCCGCCTTTTCCGCTACGGCGTGGATTGTTACGCCTATTGCCTGCTTGCGGCCGGCCACGTCGATTTGGTGATCGAATCCGGCTTGAAGCCCTATGATGTCGGCGCGTTGATCCCTGTGATCGAGCAGGCCGGCGGCATCATGACGACCTGGGATGGCGGGCGTCCGGAAAATGGCGGGCGCATTCTGGCGGCCGGCTCCAAGGCCGTGCACGAAGAAGCTCTTGCCATTCTCTCGAAACTCTAGGCAGCCCGCTTAAGCGGCCATCACTCCGGCGCGAAAAAGGCGTCGATGGCCGCCAGCGCCTGTTTGCGGAAAACATCGCGCTCATGCAGCAATTCGTGGCGCGCACCGGTGATCGGAAGAAGCTGCGCTGCCCGGAAATTGCGTGAGAGTTCTTCCTGTGCCTTGTAGGGCGTAATGGTATCCAGCATCGGCGCCAGAATGAGGGTCGGAATGGTGATATTCGTCAGATGGTCCTGGGTGACCACCCGTCCCATGGTCTTCAGCGCCTCATAGACCCAGCGCGCCGTCGGCGCACCGATGAAAAGCTCCGGAAACTGCCTGTGCAGCGAGAGATTTCTTGCAAAACGTCTGGAGTCCGAGGTGAGCGGATTGCCGTCAAAATCCCGCTCACGCTGATCCTTGCCGAGCTGAACCCGCCCGAGGCCAACGAGACTTAGAGCCGTCGCCACCACCCGAATGACGGATGAGGGGACGGATTGCTGGCTGTCCAGCTCGATGAAGGGCGAGCAAAGCGCCAGACGGTCGATCCGGTTCGACAGGCCGGGCGCGGCGGCAAGCGCTGCAAGCGCGCCGGTGGAATGCGCGATCATGAAGAACGGCAGCCGCGTATCCGGCAACACCACCTGTTCGAGAAAAAGGCCGATATCACGCTGGTAGTCGGAGAACCTTCGCACATGCCCGGCGCCCGGTTTTTTCAGCAATCTTTCGGAACCGCCCTGCCCGCGCGTATCGAAGGTCGCAACCCAGAAACCCATGGCGGTGAGATCGCTCACCGTTTCGAAATATTTCTCGATACATTCGTTCCTGCCATGTAGCAGAACCACGGTTCCGCGGGCCACCTGGCGGCTGGCGCGAAAGATCGCATAGCGAAGCTGTTTGCCGCGATAGCCGGTAAAATATCCGACGGTATGGTTGTCGGGAACCGGGTTGTCTTCGCTGGCGCGCAATGTGGCTTCGATCATCGGTCTTTTCCGGCTTTTCTGCCTCTTCGGGATAGGTCGGCGGCGCGGGAAGGTCAAAGAAAAAATTGCCGGAACCGTCGGTTAAAGCAGTCGCGGTTCCGGCGAATGAGACAGAAGAAGAAGGGACGTTATTGCTTCTGTCCACGGAGAATGTCTCCGATGACCGATGTTTTATGGCTCTCAAACTGAACGATGCCGGAACCTGACGTTCAGCCATGGTTCATGTTGCTTTCGCCTTTTCACGCCCCCTTGACGCGGCGGCAAGCCATTCCCATCTCATTCATGCGGTCGCCAGAACGGGACCGCGCCAAATGTCCGGCCGTCGCCAGAACGGGATGCCGGGCTTAACCGCAAACAGTCGCTTCTTAAGGAGGACACCATGCGTCACGTTGATTTTTCCCCCCTCTATCGTTCCACCGTCGGCTTCGACCGTCTTTTCTCGATGCTTGACGGCCTCGGCCAGCCCGAGCAGGCCCAGTCCTATCCGCCCTACAATATCGAGCGGACCGGCGAGAACACCTATCGCATCACCATGGCCGTCGCTGGTTTCGACGAGAACGAACTCAGCATCGAATCCCGCGCCAATGCGCTGACTGTAAAAGCCGAGAAATCCGCGGATGAGAAATCCACGGAAGGCGAGTTTCTTTATCGCGGTATCGCCACGCGCGCTTTCGAGCGTCGCTTCCAGCTTGCCGATCACGTCGAAGTCCAGACCGCTTCCCTGAAGAACGGCCTGCTCCACATCGACCTCGTCCGCAATATTCCGGAAGCCATGAAGCCGCGCCGCATTGCGATCTCGTCCGACAGCGCAGATGCGCCGAAGACCATAGAAGCCCAGATTTCGCCGGCTCAGGTCAACTAAGCTTTCCTTCATGCAAAACGAACGGCCCCTTCATGGGGCCGTTTTATTTGCGGAGAACCCTCGCGTCAGCGGCTGGAAGCAGCCGCGCCTTCCGTGGCAACCGGTTCCGGCATCGCCGCTTTTTCATGGGCCTTGCGCGCGTAACGCTGAGCCAGAACCGCGCAGACCATCAGCTGAATCTGATGAAAAAGCATGATTGGCAGGACGATCGCGCCGATGCTCTGGCCGGCGAAGATGGCGCCCGCCATGGGCACGCCGCTGGCGAGGCTCTTTTTCGAACCGCAGAAGGTGATGGTGATTTCATCGGCCTTGTCGAAACCCAGCAAACGGCTGCCGAACATCGTCACGCACAGAACAAGCGCCAGCAGCAGGATATTGATGACGATGACCACGCCAATATCCCTGAGCGAAAATGTGTGCCAGATGCCTTCGATAACCGCATCGGAAAAAGCGAGATAAACGACCATAAGGATGGAGCCGCGATCGACCGGCGCCAGCAATTTCTTGCGCGCCCTGATCCAGTCGCCGATCCACGGCTGCAAAACCTGACCGACGATAAAGGGCAGAAGCAGTTGCAGGAAGATTTGCAGAAACGCATCCAGCGAAAATCCACCGCCATGGCCGCCCACCGTAAACAGCAGGCCGACCAGCAGCGGGGTGAGGAACATGCCGAAAATATTCGAAGCGGAGGCAGAACAAATTGCCGCCGGCACGTTTCCGCCCGCCATGGAGGTGAAGGCAATGGAGGACTGCACGGTGGATGGCAGCACGCAGAGGAACAACATGCCCATATAAAGCGGGGCAGGCAGAATATTCTCGGGAATGAAACCGATCGCCACGCCGAGCAGCGGGAACAGGCCGAAGGTCACGAGAAGGATTGCCAGATGCAGGCGCCAGTGCAGGATACCGGCAATCACCACATCCCGGGAAAGCCGCGCGCCGTGGAGGAAAAACAGCAACGCTATCGCGAGTTTTGTCGCCAGCCCGAAATACTCCGCCGGCTCACCGCTGATCGGCAAAATGGAAGCCAAAAGTACGGTGGCCACCAGCATCATGGTGAAGCGATCAGGTAGGAAGCGGGTCATGGGAGGTCTTTCCGGCATCGGTTTTGCTTGAAACGCGCGTTACTATCGCTCATCATGAATTCCGATGCAAAGATTAACAGTTATCGCGATTCAGGATAATGCTGAACCTTCAACATCTTGCCAGCTTCGTCATGCTTCAGCAAACCGGCAGTTTCACGCTTGCTGCCGAGCGGCTGGGCATTGGCCAATCCACCGTCAGCCAGCATATCCAGAGGCTTGAGGCCGCACTTGGCCGCCGGCTGATCGCGCGCAGCACCCATCAGGTAAAACTGACGGGTGAAGGTGAGGCGCTGCTGGGTTATGCCCGAAATATGCTGGAAATCGACAGCAAGGTGTCGTCACTGTTCAGCGAGAACCGTCTACGCGGACGGTTGAGGCTTGGCGTTTCAGAAGATTTCGTCGCCAGCCGGCTGACCGCCATTCTGGAAGAGTTCATCCGCCTTTATCCCCTCGTAGATCTGGAACTGACGGTTTCGCTGAGCGGCGTGCTTTACCAGATGCAGGACAATGGTGAACTGGATGTGGTGCTCGCCAAACGCCGTCTTGGCGACAAGCTCGGGCACTTTCTCTACCGCGAACCGCTCGTGTGGCTGGCGCGCGACCCGGAGCGGATGCTGAACCAGCCGGATGCGCTGCCGCTGATTGCCTTTCCGCCGCCGAGCATCACCCGAAAGGCGGCGCAGGAGGCGCTCGACCGGGCCGGCCTCGCCTGGCGGATCGTCTGCACCTGCGGCAGTCTCAGCGGGCTGACCGCGGCAGCAAGGGCGGGCATGGGCATTCTGGTGCAGCCGCGCAGCATGGCACCGGCAGGCCTGAAGGAAATTACCTCAGGCGTGCTACCGCCTCTGGAGGACGTGGAATTCGTGCTTCAACCAAGCAAGGGCGCGGATGCGAAGCTGGTGCGCGCGCTTTCCGATCTCGTTTCCAGCAAGAGCATCGCACCCGGCAGTTTCGTGTAGCCTGTTCAATTCTCCCGTCGCGACAGGCAGCGGCCGACGCTATCGCGCCAGCCGGCAATGGCGTCTTTCCTTTCGGCCTCTTCCATTGCGGGGCTGAAACGGCGATCACGCCGCCAATGCTCGGCGAAGGCCTTGCGGTCCGGCCAGATGCCGGCGCGTGAGGCGGCAAGCCAGGCCGCTCCAAGAATGGTCGTTTCCAGAAAAATCGGCCGATCGACCGGTGCCGCAAGAATATCCGCCAGCCGTTGCATGGTCCAATCGGAAGCGACCATGCCGCCATCGACCCGGAGCACTGTCTTGCCGTTGTCTCCCGCCCAGTCCTTGCGCATGGCGTCCAGCAGGTCGAAGGTCTGATAGGCGACGCTTTCCAGCGCCGCGCGGGCGAATTCCGCTGGACCGGTGCCACGCGTCAGCCCGAAAATCGCGCCACGGGCCTCCGCGTCCCAATAGGGCGCGCCAAGACCGGTGAAGGCCGGAACCAGATAGACACGCTGATGGGCGTCGGCCTTTTCCGCAAGTGCGCTAACCTCGGAAGCGACCGAGATGAAACCAAGCTCATCGCGCAGCCATTGCACGGCGGCACCGGCAATGAAAATGGAGCCTTCCAGCGCATAGGTGGTGACACCGTCGAGACGGTAAGCGATGGTCGTCAGCAGCCGGTTGGTCGAGGCGACGCGATCCGTGCCGGTATTAAGGAGCGCAAAGCAGCCCGTGCCGTAGGTGGATTTCATCATGCCCGGCTCGAAGCAGGCATTGCCGATGACGGCTGCCTGCTGGTCGCCGGCCACACCCAGGATCGGAATTTCCGCGCCCAGCAGCGACTTGTCGGTCACGCCGAAATCGGCGGCGCAATCCAGCACTTCCGGCAGCATGGCGCTGGGAATGTCGAGGATCGACAGAAGCTCATCGTCCCATGTATTTTCTTCGATATTGTAGATCAGCGTCCGCGAGGCATTGGTGGCGTCGGTGACATGGCGGCGGCCGCCAGTCAGGCGATAAATCAGGAAACTGTCGACAGTGCCGAAGCAGATTTCTCCCTTCACGGCTTTTTCGCGAAGACCGCTGACGCCGTCCAGAAGCCATTTCAGCTTCGTGCCGGAAAAATAGGGATCGAGCAACAGACCGGTCTTTTTCGAAAACAGCGGCTCAAGTCCCCAGCGTTTTAGATCCTCGCAGATGGGCGCGGCGCGCCGATCCTGCCAGACCACGGCCCGATGCACGGCCTCGCCCGTGTTCCTGTCCCACAGTACCGTCGTTTCGCGCTGGTTGGTAATGCCGATCGCCTCGATATCGGAGGCGGCGATGCCGGCATCGGCAAGCGCCAGCCGAATGGTTTCGAGCACGCTTCTCCAGATATCCTCGGCATCGTGCTCAACCCAGCCCGAGGCCGGGAAATGTTGCGGAAATTCTCGCTGCCCGACACCGATGACCCGCATGTCGCGATCAAAGACCATCGACCGTGTCGATGTCGTCCCCTGATCGATCGCCAGAATATAACCGCCCATCATGCCACTCCCTTTCAGACGCAATGACCGGGGCGGCAAGCCGCCCCGGTTTCAGATTTTACGCAGACATTACTTCTGCCAGCTTTTGACCAGTTCGTCGTAATTGACGGTGACCGGCTTTTCCTTTTCGTCGGCTATCTTCAGCTGCGGCGCCAGATTGCCCTTCGAAACGGCATCCTTGTTCCAGTATTCGATATCGTGCTCTTCCGCCAGCTTCGGGCCGATATCGCCCTGCACGCCAGCGCGTTCCAGACGGCTCATGACCTTTTCCTGCTCGGCGCAGAGAGAGTCCATCGCGGCCTGCGCGGTTTTCGCACCCGACGAAGCATCCCCGATCGCCTGCCACCACAATTGCGCCAGCTTCGGATAATCCGGAACGTTGGTGCCGGTCGGCGACCATTGCACGCGGGCCGGCGAACGATAGAACTCGATGAGACCGCCGAGCTTGGAGGCCCGGTCCGTGAAGCTCTTGTGGTGGATGGTGGTGTCGCGAATGAAGGTCAGGCCCACATGGCTCTTCTTCACATCCACGGTCTTGGAGGTCACGAACTGCGCGTAGAGCCAGGCGGCCTTGGCGCGGTCGTCGGGGGTGGATTTCATCAGCGTCCACGAACCCACATCCTGATAACCGAGTTTCATGCCGTCCTTCCAGTAGACGCCATGTGGCGAAGGTGCGACACGCCATTTCGGCGAACCGTCCTCGTTCACGACCGGCAGGCCGGGTTTGGCCATATCGGCGGTAAACGCCGTATACCAGAAGATCTGCTGGGCGATATTGCCCTGCGCCGGCACCGGACCGGATTCGGAGAAGGTCATGCCCTGCGCCTCCGGCGGCGCATATTTCTTCAGCCATTCAAGATATTTCTCGATGGAGTAGACCGAAGCCGGACCGTTGGTATCGCCGCCGCGCGCCACGCAGGAGCCGACCGGCTGCGACTTGTCGTTGACCTTGATGCCCCATTCATCGACGGGCAGACCATTCGGCAGGCCCTTGTCGCCGTTGCCGGCCATGGAAAGCCAGGCATCTGTGAAGCGCCAGCCGAGCGACGGGTCCTTCTTGCCATAGTCCATATGGCCGAAGACCTTCTTGCCGTCGACATCCCGGCCGGTGAAGAATTCGGCAATATCCTCATAGGCCGACCAGTTGACCGGCACGCCGAGGTCATACCCGTATTTAGCCTTGAAATCGGCCTTGTTCTTTTCATCGTTGAACCAGTCGTAACGGAACCAGTAGAGGTTCGCGAACTGCTGATCCGGAAGCTGGTAGAGCTTCTTGTCCGGCGCCGTCGTAAAGGCGCTGCCGATGAAGTCCTTAAGGTCGAGACCGGGATTGGTGACGTCCTTGCCTTCATTGGCCATGAAGTCGGTCAGGTTGCGCACCTGCTGGTAGCGCCAATGGGTGCCGATGAGGTCGCTATCGTTGACCCAGCCGTCATAAAGGTTTTGGCCGGTCTGCATCTGGGTCTGGATTTTTTCGACAACGTCACCCTCCTGGATCAGGTCGTGCGTGACCTTGATGCCGGTAATGGCGGTGAAGGCCGGGGCCAGAACCTTGGATTCGTATTCATGGGTCGTCAGAGATTCCGAAACGACCTTGATTTCCATGCCCGCAAAAGGTTTCGCGGCATCGACAAACCATTGCAGCTCCTTTTCCTGATCCGCACGGGAAAGGGACGACATGTCGCCGATTTCCTTATCCAGAAACTGCTTTGCTTCCTCCATTCCGGCGAAAGCGGAACCCGTCATTGCCAGCAGCATGGCCGCCGTCGTCGTCATCAAATGCCGTCGCATATCAGTCCTCCCAAGGGTTTGCGATTGCATGAAGTCTGCGGGTGCGGTTTTCCTCCGCCGCACCGTTTCCTGCTCTAGACAAAACGGAAAACGCCGATGGCGTAGACCAAGGATAGAGCGAGAGCCCACCACAGGTTCGGGCCGACCAGCCCGAGCCATGCGAGATGAATGAAGGCGCTGCCGAGCAGCGAGATGAACAACCTGTCGCCCCGCGTGGTCTCGAAGCGCAACAGGCCGAAGCGGGGATTGCCGCCGGGCGAGAGTTGCTCCCACACCCACATGCCGACGAGCAGCACGGCGATAGCGCCGAAAAACGCACCCGTCTGCCAAGTCCACGCCATCCAGGTAAAATCGGGCATCTTCATCATGGTCAAACCCTCCCGAGCGCAAAGCCCTTGGCGATATAATTGCGCACGAACCAGATCACCAGCGCGCCGGGGATCAGCGTCAGCACGCCGGCGGCGGCAAGCAAGCCCCAGTCCATACCGGCGGCCGAAACGGTGCGCGTCATGGTCGCAGCGATCGGTTTTGCGTCCGTCGTCGTCAGCGTGCGGGCGATCAGAAGCTCGACCCACGAGAACATGAAGCTGAAGAAGCAGGCGACACCAATGCCGGAAGCGATGAGCGGCATGAAAATCTTCACGAAGAATTTCGGGAAGGAGTAGCCGTCAATATAGGCGGTCTCGTCGATTTCCTTCGGCACGCCGGACATGAAGCCTTCGAGAATCCACACCGCCAGCGGCACGTTGAACAGGCAATGCGCCAGCGCCACGGCTATATGCGTATCGATCAGCCCGAAAGCCGAATACAGCTGGAAGAAGGGCAGCGCAAAGACGGCGGGCGGCGCCATGCGGTTGGTCAAAAGCCAGAAGAACAGGTGCTTGTCGCCCAGAAAACGATAACGCGAGAAGGCGTAGGCCGCCGGCAGCGCAGCCGCGACCGAAATCACCATGTTCATCACGACATAGATGATTGAATTGATATAGCCCGAATACCAGGACGAATCGGTAAAGATCGTCCGGTAGTTCTGCAACGTCGGCTCATGCGGATAAAGCGTCATGGACGAGACGATTTCCGTGTTCGTCTTGAAGCTCATATTGACGAGCCAGTAGATCGGAACAAGCAGCAGCAGGATATAGATCGTCGGGACCAGCCAGGAAAAACGCGACGGCCCATGGCGGCGACGCCGCGCATTGACGGCAAGTCCGGATCGCCCCGTCGCATTCGCTCTCACCGGCGAACTGCCGATGCCGTTGCGCTCCACGCTTGTGGTGACATTCGAGGCGCTCATGTCTCAAGTCTCCGCGTCGTGGCTGGTCATGACGGTGTAGAACACCCAAGACAGCAGCAGGATGATGAGGAAGTAGATCAGCGACATGGCTGCCGCCGGCCCGAGGTCAAACTGGCCGAGCGCAACCTTAACGAGATCTATCGACAGGAAGGTCGTGGAATTGCCCGGGCCGCCGCCGGTGACGACGAAAGGCTCGGTATAGATCATGAAACTGTCCATGAAACGAAGCAGGAAGGCGATCAGCAGTACCCGCTTCATCTTCGGCAGCTGGATGTACCGGAACACCGCAAAACGCGACGCGCCATCGATCCTTGCCGCCTGATAATAGGCGTCCGGAATGGAGACGAGACTGGCGTAACACAGAAGCACGACAAGGCTCGTCCAGTGCCAGACATCCATGATGACCACGGTGATCCACGCATCGACCGGATCGTTGACATAGTTGTAATCGAGCCCGAGTTGATTGGCGTAATAGCCGAGCAGACCGATATCGCTGCGGCCGAAAACCTGCCAGATCGTGCCGACGACATTCCACGGCACCAGCAGCGGCAGCGCCATGGTGACAAGGCAGACGGGCACGCCGATGCCGGATTTCGGCATCTTGAGCGCGATGAAGATGCCGAGCGGAATTTCAATCGCCAGAATAATGCAGGAAAACAAAAGGTTGCGGCCCAACGCATCCCAGAAACGGGCGGAACGGAGAATGTCCTCGAACCATTGCGTTCCCGCCCAGAAGAACTGGTTATTGCCGAACGTATCCTGCACCGAATAATTCACGACGGTCATCAGCGGAATGACGGCGGAAAAGGCGACCAGCACCAGCACCGGCAGCACCATGAACCATGCCTTGTTGTTCCAGCTCTTTTCCATGGTCAGGCCCCCATCTTTACACGCCAGGAATCGGCGAAGACGCCAATGGCGGCCGGATCGAAGCGAACGCCCGCTTCAGCCGGGATTTCCTCGTCTTCGGCAACGACAATCGCAAGCTTCTGTCCGGCAAACCGGGCGCGCACGATCTTCTGCCGGCCGATATCCTCGACCTTGTCGACAATGATGGGCATGCCGCCCCGTTCCAGCCGGACAAATTCTGGACGGATGCCGATCTCGATGCGTTGCGCTCCCTCAACCTTTGGCGCACCGGCCAGCGGTACGTCGAGGCCGCCGACCATTGCGGTCGCGCCGGCGATACTGGCGGGCAGCACGTTCATGCCGGGCGAGCCGATGAAATAACCGACGAATGTATGGCCCGGCCGCTCGAAGAGCTCAGCCGGCGTGCCGATCTGGACGATCTGCCCGTCATACATGACCACAACCTTGTCGGCGAAGGTCAGCGCTTCGGTCTGGTCGTGGGTCACATAGACCATGGTGAAACCGGATTGCCGGTGCAACCGCTTCAGCTGCGAGCGCAACACCCATTTCATGTGCGGATCGATGACCGTCAACGGCTCATCGAAGAGGATCGCGTTGACATCGGACCGCACCAGCCCGCGCGCCAGCGAAATCTTCTGTTTCTGATCCGCCGTCAGACCACGCGCATGGCGTTTGGCCATGCCGGAAAGATCGGTCATTTCCAGGATTTCCCGCACCCGGCGGTCGACTTCGGCTTCCGGCACATGCCGGTTGCGCAGCGGAAAGGCCAGATTGTCGTAGACCGTCATCGTGTCGTAAACGACCGGGAACTGGAACACCTGCGCAATATTGCGGTCTTCCGTGGCGAAATCCGTCACGTCGGTTCCGTCAAAAGCGATGCGGCCTTCGGAGGGGCGCAGCAGCCCGGAAATGATGTTGAGCAGCGTGGTCTTGCCGCAGCCGGAAGGCCCCAGCAGCGCGTAGGCCCCGCCGTCTTCCCATTCGTGGTGGACTTCCTTCAGCGCATAGTCGCCGGCAGCCTGCGCCTTTGCGTTATAAGCGTGGCGGATGTGATCGAGCGTGATGCGTGCCATGATCGATCTCCCTCAAGCCGCTTTGCCGATGGCGCGGCCATTCGCGTCAAAGGCCATCAGGTGTTTTGTATCGAGAAACAGTTCTATGTCCCTGTCCGGCTCGATGTCGTGAATGCCATGCGCCAGCATGACCCAGCGCCGGCCCGAAAATTCTACATGCACGAAGCTTTCCGATCCGGCGATTTCCGAAATCAGCGTTCGCGCCCGGATCGACTGGCGGGCCTCGCCCTTCGCTTGCGGGAAAAGATGATGCGGCTGGAAAGCGATGGTCAAAGGTCCATCCGGCACGGCGGCAAGATGCGCGGGCACCGCAATTACCGCCTGGTCGGCACGGGTGAATGCGCCGCCCGCCTTGACGACCTCGATGGTATTGAGCGGCGGGTCCGCAAAAATTTCGGCGGTGACGATATCCACCGGACGCCGGTAAACCTCGATGGTGTGGCTGAACTGCGTTACCCTGCCCTCGTTGAGCGTTGCGGTATTGCCGCCCAAAAGCAGCGCCTCGGAAGGTTCGGTGGTGGCATAAACGAAAATGGCGCCGGATTCGGCGAAGATGCGCGGCAGCTCCTCGCGCAGCTCTTCGCGCAGCTTGTAATCGAGATTGGCCAGCGGCTCATCAAGCAGCACCAGATTGGCGTTTTTGACGATGGCGCGGGCGAGTGCTGTGCGCTGCTGCTGGCCGCCGGAAAGATTGAGCGGCGTACGGTCTAGATAGGGCGTCAGCTTCAAAAGCTCGGCGGCTTTCCTCACTTCCCTGTCGATGGTCGCCTGGTCCTTGCCGGCAACGCGCATGGGCGAGGCGATGTTTTCATAAACGCTGAGCGCCGGATAGTTGATGAACTGCTGATAGACCATGGCGACGTTGCGCTTCTGCACCGGAAAACCCGTTACGTCTTCGCCATTGAAAAAGATCGAGCCGGCGCTCGGCTTGTCCAGCCCGGCCATCAGCCGCATCAGCGTCGTCTTGCCCGAAAGTGTCGGTCCAAGCAGGACGTTCAGGCTTCCGCGCTGCAACGTCAGATCGGTCGGGTGAATATGATATTCACCGCCAACCATCTTCGAGACGTTTCGCAATTCAAGCATGGTGATCCAAAGCCTCCTCCGCTTTTATCCGGATCGTCAGATTGCCCTTAAGCGCCCACCTGCAATGTCTTCGACATAATCCTCCAGCGCACGCACCTCTTCCGGGGTAAAAAAGAGGCCCTGCTTGGTGCGGCGCCACAGAATATCCTCGGCCGTCAGCGCCCATTCCCGCGCCATCAGCCAGCGAACCTCAGCTTCGTAGAGCGTACCGCCGAAATACCGCCCCAGCGCCGCCGCCTCTGTGGCATCGCCGATCAGTACCGCCGCATCCGTTCCGTAGCAGCGCACAAGCCGCTCCGCATGACGCTCTTCAAGAAAGGGGTAACGCGACCGCAGCGCCGAAACCTCCGCGTTGTAGGCCTCCGCGCCGAAATTCCCACCCGGCAGATGTGAACCCGCCGTCCATGGCGCACCCTTTTCACCCAGCGCATCGCCAATTTTTTCAAGAGCATGTTCGGCAAGCCGCCTATAGGTGGTAAGCTTGCCGCCGAATATATTAAGGAGCGGCGCTTCGCCCTCCGCCCCTTCGGTTTTCAGCACGTAATCGCGGGTCGCTTCCTGCGCCTTCGATGCCCCGTCATCGAATAGCGGGCGCACGCCGGAATAGGTCCAGACGATATCCTCAGGCTTCACCGGTTCAGCGAAATATTCGCTCGCCGCATTGCAAAGATAGCTGATCTCCTCGTCGCTGATCTTAACAGCCCGGGGGTCGGCGGTATAGTCGCGATCCGTCGTGCCGATCAGCGTAAAGTCCTGTTCATAGGGAATGGCGAAGATGATCCGCCCATCCGGATTCTGGAAAAAATACGCACGCGAATCGGAAAATTTCTTGCGCACGATGATGTGGCTGCCCTGCACCAGGCGGACATTATGGACATTGTTTTTGCCGAATGCCGAGGACAACACCTTGTCCACCCAGGGACCCGCGGCATTCACCAGCATGCGCGCCCGGTAGGTCTTGGCCTCTCCGGCCGCATTTTTCGTTTCGACTCGCCAGAAGGCGCCTTCGCGCCGAGCTGAAACCACCTGCGTGCGGTTGAGGATGAGCGCGCCGCGATTGGCAGCGTCGCGGGCATTCAGCACCACCAGGCGGGCATCGTCCACCCAGCCATCCGAATATTCGAAGGCGCGGGCAAAAATCGGTTTCAAAGGTTTCCCGGCGGGATCGCGGCGCAGATCGAGCGAGCGGGTCGCAGGCAGAAGCTTGCGGCCGCCGAGATGGTCGTACAGAAATAGCCCGAGACGCACGAGCCAGGCCGGGCGCACCCCGCCCTTCTGGAACGGCAGTACGAAGCGCATGGGCCAGATGATGTGCGGCGCCATAGCCCACAGCACCTCACGTTCCATCAGCGCTTCGCGCACGAGACGAAACTCGTAATGTTCGAGATAACGCAAACCGCCATGTATGAGCTTGGTAGCGGCGGAAGACGTGCCGGAGGCAAAATCGTTCATTTCCGCAAGTGCGACGGAATAACCTCTGCCGACGGCATCACGCGCGATTCCGCAGCCATTGATACCGCCGCCGATCACGAAAATATCGTGAATTGCCTCGTCAGACATGAATCCTCCCGCGCTTTCATCGACGCTCTCCCCATCGACATATTGAAAGCACGAACATCTAATTCGAAGACAAAACGAATGTCAAACGAAATTGATAGATCGTCCCGATCAGGACTCGCGCATCTCGGTTTCGATCAACCGGACGTCATGATCGGCACAGATGGACCGGATCGAATCCACCGGACAATGATCGGTGATGAAAGTATGCACCTGGGAAAGATGGCCGATACGAACCGGAGCCGTGCGCTCGAATTTGAGCGAATCCGACACGAGAATGACATGGCGCGCATTGGAGATGATTGCCTGCGCAACCTTCACCTCACGAAAGTCGAAATCCAGCAAGGCGCCGTCCTCATCTATGGCCGAAACGCCGATGACGGCGAAATCCACCTTGAACTGGCGAATGAAATCCACCGCCGCCTCGCCGACGATACCGCCATCGGAACCGCGCACGACACCGCCGGCAATCACCACCTCGATACCGGGGAAGACCCTCAACCTGTTGGCAACATTGATGTTGTTGGTAATGACCATCAACTCGTGATGATCCGCCAGCGCTTCGCCCACGGCTTCGGTCGTCGTGCCGATATTGATGAAAAGTGACGAGTTGTTGGGGATGAGGGCGGCAGCGGCGGCACCGATCGCCTGCTTTTCGGAAGAGGCTATCGCCCGACGCGCCTCGTATTTGACGTTTTCGTTGCCGCTTGGAAAAAGCGCGCCGCCATGGATGCGGGTCAGAACCCGCGTATCGCAGAGATCGTTCAAGTCCTTGCGGATCGTCTGGGGTGTCACCGAAAACCGCGCCGCCAGCTCATCGACCAGCACCCGCCCATTGGCCTTCGCCAGCGCAACGATTTCCTCTTGACGCGGTGTGAGCAGCATTTCACCCTCCCTCCTCTTTCAATTTTTTCGTTTTATTGAAGAGCGAAGGGAAAACCAATGTCAAGGGACCGTTCCACAGTAGCGATAGTGGCGGTATCAAAACAGCAAAATGCGGTTCCGCAGGCAGGGCTTAAGCCACTTGACGATATTATTTAGCCGACTTTCTCAATCAACAGATTGGAGCGGGACATCGCCGAGGAGGCGACAGCAAATACATCGCCGATACCGATCAGCACAGGTTCGTTCACGCCCAGTCTCTTGACGGCGGCACCGAGTTCCATCAGGGGGCCGCACCAGCGCTGCTCATTCGCCCGGCTGACGGAAATCATGACCGCAACGGGCGTTGAAGCGGGCATGCCGTGAGCGAGCAGGCAGGCCTCTATGCTGGCTGCGGTTCGCCCGCCCATGTAAAAAATCGTGGTCACGGAAGGGTTTGACAGGGATTGCCAGTCGATATTCTCCGGTAGCTTTCCCTGCCGGGAATGGCCGGTGATGAAGCGTACCGACTGGGCATGGTCGCGATGGGTCAGGGAAACACCCAGACGCGAGGCCATGGCACTTGCGGCAGTGATGCCGGGCACAATCTCGACCGGGATATTTTCGGCTTCCAGCGCGGCGATCTCCTCGCCGGCGCGCCCGAAAATCATCGGATCGCCGGATTTCAACCGCACCACCCGTTTGCCGGCCTTGGCGAGGCGGATCATCATGTCATTGATGTCTTCCTGCCGGCAACTTTCCCGACCGCCGCGCTTGCCGACCAGCATGCGCTTCGCCTCCCGTCGCGCCAGTTCAAGCACCTCGGCTGAAACGAGATCGTCGAACAGGATGACATCGGCCGCCTGCAAAGCGCGCACCGCTTTCAGCGTCAGCAGTTCGGCATCGCCCGGTCCGGCGCCCACAAGCGTCACAAGGCCGCGCCCTAATCCTGCCCGCGCAGCCTGCATTCCGATATCCGCAAGCAGCCGTTCCTCGCTGCCCTCATCCAGCCTTTCGGTGAAGGCCCGATCGACGAATTTTTCCCAGAAATAACGCCGCGACGCGCCGGGAGCGAGCCGCAGATTGACGCGCTCGCGGATTGTCTGGGCGAGCGCGCCCCAGTCCTTCAGCGAAAGCGGCAGCAATGTCTCGATGCGCCGGCGGATGGCCTGTGCCAGAATGGGCGCGGCACCGTCGGTGGAGATCGACACCACCACCGGCGAGCGATTGACGATGGAGCCGAACTGGAACTGGCAGAATTCCGGCTTGTCGATGACATTGACGGGCACGCCGGCCCCCCGTGCGGCGGAATAAAAAGCTTCAGCCTCCACATCCGTTTCGCAATCCGCCAGCGCAAGTTCGGCATTTTCGAATATGCCCGGATGCCAAGGCTCGTCATGGACGTTCAGGCATGAGTTTCTTTCGATAAGAGCCGCAAAGGTCTCCGACAAATCGCCTTTGCTGCAATAGACATGCACCTCCGCCCCGCAGGCCAGCAGAAGTTCCGCCTTCCAGGCGGCGCCTTCCGATCCGCCCGCCAGAACCACACGCTTGCTCTCGAGCCCCCAGAAGACCGGCAGCTTGGCCAGTCTTTCCATGCGGGCCGGTTCATTCCGCTGCGGTTTTAAGGCATCCATCGATGATCCCCCTGATTTCGGCGCGGCAGGAGCCGCAATTGGTTCCGGCATTCAGCGCTTTGCCGATGGCTTCGACGCTGTGACAACCCTCACGGATGGCGGCGGTAATCTGGTTCACCCCGACGTTAAAGCAGGAGCAGACAGTGGCGCCCGGATCGGCGCGGCCGGCGCCGGGGCGACCAGCGACCAGCGCAAAACGCATGCGCAAATCTTCATGGCGTTCGGTCAACTGCGAGATCGCCCAATTGCGGGCAACGGCCACCGGCTGCCTCGCGATGAACAGCGCCGCCAGCAGGATATCGCCGTCGAAGAAGGCAAGGCGCAGGTCGCCCGTGTGCCGGTCGCTGTAACCCAAGGGCTCGATTCTGGCCTCAATGCCGAAGACCTGCCGCGCCCAGAGCGTCCAGTCTTCAGGCGCTTCCGCGAAGGCAAGTTCCATGCGGTAGCCACCGTCTGCCTTGGCGACGGCCCAGTAGGCGCAACCCGGCGCATCCGGTCGGCTGCGGCAGATGGCGAAACCATAGGCGCTCGCCTCGAAACGTCTTGCCTGGACGCCCACATTCTTCGAAGCGGGCTGGCCGGAATGCGGATCCGTCACCGGCGCTACGACCGTATCGATGCGCCCGCGCGCGGCAAACTGATCGTTCCAGTGCATCGGCGCGAAGACCGAGCCGCGCGCCTGTCTTTCGCTCACCAGCACCCGCAGCAGCACCTTGCCATGCGGGCTTTCCAGCTCCACCAGATCAGCACTTTCTATTCCCAGCGCCTGCGCATCGCGCGGGTGAAACTCGGCGAAAGGCTCGGCGATATGGGCGGTGAGGCGGCCGCTTTTGCCGGTGCGGGTCATCGTGTGCCATTGGTCGCGAACGCGCCCGGTATTCAGCGTCAGCGGATAGTCCGCCGATGTCCTGTCTGTCTGCGGCAAGGCGGTGGGGATGAGCCTTGCCTTGCCATCTTCATGATAAAACCGGCCGTTCGCGAAAAAGCGCGTCACCTCGGCCTTGCCGGCCTCGGCTTTCGGCCATTGGAAGGGAGTCATCCCGTCGTAGCCATCCCGGTCGATCCCGCCGATATCGAAATCACGGCTACCGGCATTTTCGAAAGCGGAAAGAGCCGCGTGTTCGGCAAAAATTTCCGATGGCTGACGAAAAGCGAAGGCCGCGCCGAAGCCCATGCGCCGGCCCACTTCCGCCATCTGCCACCAGTCGGCCCTGGCTTGGCCAGGCACAGGCAGAAAGCCGCGCTGGCGAGAAATGCGGCGCTCGGAGTTGGTGACGGTCCCGTCCTTTTCCCCCCAGCCGAGCGATGGCAGAAGCACATGCGCATGGCGAGCCGTGTCGGTACTCGCCATGACATCGGAGACGACGACAAAAGGACAGGCCTTTATCGCCGTCTCGACGGCACCGGCATCCGGCATGGATACGACTGGGTTGGTAGCCATAATCCATAGCGCCTTGATGCGACCGTCCGCCACCGCCCGGAACATGTCCAACGCCTTCAGGCCAGGCTTTTGCGCGATGACGGGCGATCCCCAGAAGCGCTGGACACGGCCGCGATCCTCGGCGCTTTCGATAGCCATATGGGCGGCCAGCATATTGGCAAGCCCGCCCACCTCTCGCCCGCCCATGGCGTTCGGCTGGCCGGTCAGCGAAAATGGCCCCATGCCCGGCCGGCCGATGCGGCCGGTGGCGAGGTGGCAATTGATGATGGCGTTGACCTTGTCGGTGCCGCTTTCAGACTGGTTGACGCCCTGGCTGTAGCAGGTGACGGTTTTTTCCGTGCGCTCGAACAATTCGTAAAAGGATATCAGTTCGGCGATGGTCAGGCCGGTGGCCGCCGCGATTTCCGTCAGGCTATGCGCGCGTGCGGTCTGCATGGCGGCATCGAAGCCGACCGTATGGTTTTGCACGTAAGCGCGATCGATGGCCGAACTGTCGGACAGATGTGCCAGCAGGCCGGTAAACAGCGCCACGTCCCCATCGGGGCGGATGGCAAGGTGCATATCGGCAATATCGGCGCTCATCGTCCGGCGCGGATCGATGACGACGACTTTCATCCCCGGCCGCGCCGCCTTCGCCGCCGCCAGCCTTTGATAAAGAACGGGATGGCACCAGGCGAGGTTGGAACCGGTGAGGATCACCAGATCGGCAAGCTCTATATCCTCGTAGGTGCCCGGCACCGTATCGGCGCCGAAGGCGCGGCGATGGCCGGCGACGGAGGACGACATGCAGAGCCTTGAATTGGTATCGATATTGGCCGAGCCGATGAAACCCTTCATCAGCTTGTTGGCGAGGTAATAATCCTCGGTAAGCAATTGGCCGGAAACGTAAAAGGCGACCGAATCCGGGCCGTGTTCGGCAATGGCATCGAAAAAACGGGACGCGACGAGATCGAGCGCCTCGCCCCATGCCGCCCGCCGGCCGGCGATTTCAGGGTAAAGCAGGCGGCCGTCGAGATCGACGGTTTCAGCCAGAGCAGAACCTTTAGAGCACAGGCGACCGAAATTGGCGGGGTGGTCCGGATCGCCTTTGACGGAAACGACGCCGTCATCGGCAACGGTGGCGATGACGCCGCAGCCGACGCCGCAATAGGGACAGGTGGTTTTGGTTTCAACGGGCATGGTTTTGCCCTCTTATTTGCCCTCTCGGCGCGTGGCGTTTACCCCCCTCTGTCCTGCCGGACATCTCCCCCTCAAGGGGGGAGATCAATTGTGGCGCGAACGCCGATTCACAGCTTGCGATACGGCCTGCGGCTATGAAGATGGGAGCCATCCGCTTGTCGATCTCCCCCCTTGAGGGGGAGATGTCCGGCAGGACAGAGGGGGGTATCTTCGCCGCCATCTCCATTCACTCCGCCGCAATCATCAGGGTCTCAAGCGCAATAGAAAGCCGCCCATCCAGATTACGCACCGGAATCGTCCGTACCTCCCCTTCATCCGCCCCCAACGCCTTGCCGGTTTCCAGCGAAATCACCCAATTGTGCAGCGGACACGTCACCGAAGCCCCGTGCACGATGCCCTGGGAGAGCGGCCCGCCCTTGTGCGGGCAATGGTCCTCGATCGCGAAGACCTGATTTTCCGCCGTGCGGAACACGGCGATCTTGCCCATCGGTGTCTTCACGCACCGCGCGCCGCGCAGCGGGATGTCGGAGATATCGCCAATATCGATCCAGTTGCTGTCCATCGTTCTCACTCCGCCGCCTCGCTGAAACCGATCGCCGCCATGGGCCTGAACTCATGCTTGTCGCGGCCGGAGACACGCTCCGACCAGGGATCGACCTGCGCGAATTTTTGACTGAAGACGAAGCGCTCGAAATAGGCCCGGCGCTTGTCAGCATCCTCCATGATTTGGCGGCGCACCTCGTCGTAACCGATGCGCTTGGCCCATTTGTAGATACGCTCGAGATAGCGCGCCTGTTCGCGATACATCTGCGTCAGCGCGACGATATGTTCCAGCGCCTCGTCCTCGGTATGGACGAGACCCAGAACTTCCGTGCCCTTGATATCGAGACCCGCAGCACCGGCGAAGTGGATTTCAAAACCGGAATCGACGCAGATGACGCCGATATCCTTGCAGGTGGCCTCCGCGCAGTTGCGCGGACAGCCGGAAACGGCAAGCTTCAGCTTGGCGGGCGTCCACGAGCCCCACATGAATTTTTCGATGCGGATGCCGAGCCCGGTCGAATCCTGCGTGCCGAAACGGCACCATTGCTGACCGACACAGGTTTTTACCGTGCGCAAGCCCTTGGCGTAGGCCTGACCGGAAATGAAGCCGGCCTTGCCGAGATCGGCCCAGACGGCGGGCAGATCCTCCTTCTCGATGCCGAGCAGGTCGATACGCTGGCCGCCCGTTACCTTCACCATAGGGATATCGAACTTGTCGACCACATCGGCAATCGCCCTAAGCTCAGAGGAGGAGGTGACGCCGCCCCACATGCGCGGCACGACGGAATAGGTGCCGTCCTTCTGGATATTGGCGTGAACGCGCTCATTGATGTAGCGCGACTGGTAATCATCGGCATATTCGTCCGGGAAGTCGCAGACGAGGTAATAATTAAGCGCCGGCCGGCACTTGGCGCAGCCGCAGGAGGTCTTCCATTCCAGTTCCTGCATCACGGCGGGAATGGTCTTCAGACCCTTGGCCTCAATGAGCCGGCGCACATCGTCATGGCCGAGATCCGTGCATTTGCACATGGGCTGCACGGCGGCGGGGTTGTAGCTGTCGCCGAGCGTCAGCGTCATCAGCTGCTCGACAAGGCCGGTGCAATTGCCGCAGGAGGCGGACGCCTTGGTGTGGGCGCGCACATCGTCGAGCGATGTCAGCCCCTTGGAGGTGATGGCCGTGGTGATCTTGCCCTTGCACACGCCGTTGCAGCCGCAGATTTCCGCATCATCCGGCAAGGCTGCAACGGCCGCCATAGGGTCCAGCGGCGACCCTCCCTGATAGGCCTGGCCGAAGATCAGGGTTTCGCGCATGGCGGAAATGTCGGTGGATTTCTTCATCAGGTCGAAGAACCATGATCCGTCCGCCGTCTCGCCGTAAAGAACCGCGCCGATGATGCGGTTGTCCTTGAGGATCAGGCGCTTGTAGACACCGGCCGTGGCATCGCGCAGCACGATTTCCTCGCGGTCGTCACCTTCGGCGAAATCGCCGGCGGAAAACAGGTTGATGCCGGTGACCTTCAGCTTCGTATTGGTGACGGAGCCGTGATATTCGGCCGAACCGCCGCGAAGCCGGTCGGCCAGCACCCGCGCCGATTCGTAAAGCGGTGCAACCAGCCCGTAGCAGATGCCGCGATGTTCGGCGCATTCGCCGAGCGCGTAGATCGAGGCATCCGAGGTCATCATGCCGTCATCCACGACGATGCCGCGATTGACGGCGATGCCGGCTTCCTTTGCGAGACCGGAGGCGGGACGGATGCCGACCGCCATCACCACCATATCGCCCTTGATAACACGGCCGTCTTCCAGCTCTATGCCTTCGACCTTGTCTTCACCCAGAATGCATTTGGTGTTGGCCTTGGTGATGATGTCGATGCCGCGCTCATTGAGCGCCTTTTCCAGAAGATAGGCCGCTGCCGGATCGAGCTGGCGTTCCATGATCGTCGGCATCAGATGGATGACGGTGACATCCATGCCCTGACGCTTGAGGCCATAGGCCGCTTCCAGCCCGAGAAGGCCGGCGCCGATGACGATGGCGCGGCCTTTCCCCTCGGCGATTTCCAGCATTTTCGTGACGTCGTCGAGATCGCGATAGGCAAGCACGCCCGGCAATTGATGGCCGGGAACGGGAATGATGAAGGGCAGAGAGCCGGTGGCGATCACCAGCTTGTCGTAGGAGGCCGTGATGCCGTTTTCGCTGGTGACGGTCTTCTTGCCACGATCGATGCCGGTGACCTTAGCGCCCTTATGCAGCGTCACATTATGGGCCGCATACCATTCGTCATCATGAATGACGATATCCTCATAGCTCTTTTCGCCTGAAAGAACCGGCGAGAGCATGATGCGGTCGTAATTGACGCGCGGCTCGGCGTTGAAAATAGTGACGTCGTAAAGGCCGGGGGCGGTGTCGAACAGGTTCTCCAGCATGCGCCCCGGCGCCATGCCATTGCCGATGATGACGAGTTTTTGCGTCATGGTCGTTACTCCGCAGCTTCGATGAAGCGGTGACGTTCGTAAAGGAATTTCAGAACGGCCTCGCGGCATTTGAGATAGGTCTTGTCGGAGGCGAGCTCGATGCGGTTGCGCGGGCGTGCCAGCGGCACGTCCAGCACTTCGCCGATATGGGCGGCGGGACCGTTGGTCATCATCACGATACGGTCGGAGAGCAGCACCGCCTCGTCGACATCATGGGTGATCATGACCATGGTGTTGCCGAGCCGCGCGTGGATTTCCATCACCGCGTCTTGAAGATGGGCGCGGGTCAGCGCGTCGAGCGCTCCGAAAGGCTCGTCCAGTAGCAGGATTTTTGGCTCCATGGCGAGCGCCCGTGCGATGCCGACGCGCTGCTTCATGCCGCCGGAAATTTCAGACGGTTTCTTGTCTTTTGCGTGGGCCATCTGCACGAGATCGAGATTGCGCATGACCCAGTCGTGCCGCTCGGCCCGTGTCTTGGTGTTGCGGAATACTTTCTCCACGGCGAGATTGACGTTTTCATAGACTGAAAGCCAGGGCAGCAGGCTGTGGTTCTGGAACACGACAGCGCGTTCCGGACCGGGCTCGTTGACCTCCCGGTTTTCGAGAAGCACCGCACCGGCGGAGACTTTCGTCAGCCCGGCGATGAGGTTCAGCATGGTGGACTTGCCACAGCCGGAATGGCCGATGACCGAGACGAATTCGCCTTTGCCGATGGTGAGGTTGATGCCTTTCAACACCTCGGCGCGTGCGCCGCCCTTGTCGAAATATTTGTCGATGTGATCGAGCTTCAGATAAACATTCATAATTTTGGCCCTCTCAATTAGCCGCAGCGCCGCGGGTGATGACCTTGCCGAGAGCAGCCACCAGCTTGTCGAGCATGAAGCCGACAACGCCGATGTAAGCCAGCGCCACGATGATGTCGGGCAGGCGCGAGGAGTTCCACGCATCCCAGATGAAGAAACCGATGCCGACGCCGCCGGTCAGCATTTCAGCCGCAACGATGGCGAGCCACGAAAGGCCGATGCCGATACGCAGGCCGGTGAAGATATAGGGCGCCGCCGAAGGCAGCATGATCTTGAAGAAAAATTCCAGCTGGTTGAGCCGCAGCACCTGCGCCACGTTGCGGTAGTCCTGCGGAATGTTGCGCACGCCGACCGCCGTGTTGATGATGACAGGCCAGATGGAGGTGATGAAGATCACGAAAATGGCCGATGGGTTGCTGTCCTGAAAAGCGGCCAGCGACAGCGGCAGCCAGGCAAGCGGCGGCACGGTGCGCAGCACCTGAAAGATCGGGTCGAGACCACGCATGGCCCAGACCGACTGGCCGATGACGGCACCGAGAATGATGCCGGCGATCGCCGCAAGGCCGAAACCGTAAGCCACGCGCTCCAGCGATACCAGCACACGCCAGCCAAGGCCGATATCCTGCGATCCGTTCTCGAAGAACGGCGATACGATGAGATCGTAGCTTTCCTCGAAGACCTGGCTTGGCGGCGGCAGCGATGCGCCCGGCGCGGAACAGAGAAGCTGCCAGACACCGAGCAGAATGGCGAGTACGAGGAATGGCGGTATGGTGTTGCGGGCCGCCGCCGCACTCCATTTGCGCAGATCGATGCGCGGTGACTGTTTCGGCGCAAGCGACACGATATTTGCCTTCTGCGCTACCGGCTGATGCGGCTCTTCGTTGAATTTACGGGCCAATGCGGACATGGGCGTTCCCTCTTGATTTCGGTTGCGGTCTGGGCTCGCCCCTCATCCGGTCTTCAGCGGCGCCGGTTGGGTGGCACTGCTGGCGGATGAGGAGCGGCACCCGGCTCTCCTCCTCAGGAGGCCGCCTTGATGGACAGGCTTTCGAGATAGGCCGACGGGTTTTCAGGATCGAAGACCTTGCCGTCGAAGAAGGTTTCCTTGCCGCGCGAGGTGGAGGCGGGAAGATCGGCAACACCGAGATCCTTGGCCGCCTCGCGCCAGATATCCTCGCGGTTGACCTTCGCGACCAGCGCCTTCACATCCGTATCGGGCGCGAATTTGCCCCAGCGGATGTTCTCCGCGATGAACCAGCTGTCATGGCTGCGGAAGGGATAGGAGGTGTGGTCCTGCCAGAACTTCATCTGCAGGCCGGTATTTTCGAGCACGCGGCCGTTGCCGTAATTGATATTGCCCTTGAGGCGACCGAGAACGTCCTTCGGTGGCACGTTAAACCATTGGCGTTTGCCGAGGATGGCGGACATTTCCTCCTTGTTCGCCATTTCATCGCACCATTGCTGCGCCTCCATGACGGCCATCAGCAGCGCCTTGGTGGCGTTAGGGTTCTTTTCCACCCAGTCGGCGCGCATGCCGAGCGCCTTTTCCGGATGGCCCTTCCAGAGTTCGCCGGTGGTACAGGCGGTGAAACCGATGCCCTGATTGACGAGCTGCTCGTTCCAGGGTTCGCCCACACAGAAGACGTCCATATTGCCGACCTTCATATTGGCGACCATCTGCGGCGGCGGAACGACAATGGTGGAGACGTCCTTGTCCGGGTCGATGCCGCCGGCGGCAAGCCAATAGCGAAGCCACAGATCATGCGTGCCGCCGGGGAAGGTCATGGCGGCCTTGATTTCCTTGCCCTCGGCCTTCTTTTTCTCAAAAGCCGCCTTTAACTTGGAAGCATCCAGTTGAACGCCGGTTTCGGCATATTCCCTGGCGGCGGAAATGCCCTGGCTGTCGAGGTTGAGGCGGGCGAGGATGGCCATCGGCACCGGCACATTATTCTGGGTCACCCTGCCGGTATGCATGAGATAGGGCATGGGTGTCAGGATATGCGCGCCGTCAATGCCGTTCGATGCGCCGCCGAGCACGAGATTGTCGCGCGTCGCACCCCAGGAGGCCTGTTTCAGAACCTCGACATCCGGCATGCCGTGTTTGGCGAAGAGGCCCTTTTCTGCCGCAACGATGAGCGGGGCGGCATCGGTCAGCGCGATGAACCCTATTTTCGCGCCTTTCACCTCGGGCTCAGCGGTGGCTGCGAAAGCACCGGAAGGAAAGGCCGCGCGCACGGCGCTGACGAGGGCGACGGCGGCTGTCGTCTTCAATATCGTGCGGCGGCTGACAGCGCCGGAGACTATCTCTTTCATTCGCATGTTCCCCTTATTAGGCCACCTTTGCGGGTGACGTTTTCGCTTGCGAAAAAACCTGAAAATAAAAAAACGCCGCTCGGTGTTTGCGCCTGCGGAACGGGAGGTGTTCCGGGCAGCAAAACCTTGCGACGTCTATGTCTTTGAAAGCGCCTATGCCGCGCCCTGCTCGCCCCGATCGCCGTTGACCGGTGCAAACAAAGAGACGCAAGAGGCGTGCCAGTTTTCTATATGGAAGCTATATTATTGTAAATAAAACAGAATTTCGGAAGTCTCGTCAAACGATTAAATTTTAACCAGCCGCAATTTTGTCTATCGTTTGCGCAACTGGAGAAATTCCGCGCTTGAAATTTGCGCAGCTAGCCCGGCTGAACTGCTCTCAGGCTTCGCCTTGGGAGGTGGAAACAGGGGCCGAACTGCGCACGGCAAAACCATTCACATACCCTGTAATGTCAGCGGGATCGAAAACGAAGCCGTCCACAAAACGGTCGCCAGCCTCCTGCCCTTCGATGCGGATATCGGCATCATCAGGCGCATTGGCATCGCCCAGCGCCGCCCTATAAATATCCGGCCGATAGGCAGACAGGGCGGCCTCCACACCTGCCTGTGAAAACTCGGCCTGCCCCCAGCGGATCATCTGGCTGTAAATCCACAATGCCTGGCTCTGGCGCGGATAATTGGCGTGACGGCCGTGGAAGATGAAATAATTGTCGATCACCCGGCGGTTGCCCTGGCTGTCGATGCTGAACTCACCGGCAAGCACACGGCGGATGATGCCTTCCGGTGCGCCGATATAGCGGGGATCAGCAAGCACCCGGCTCAGATCATCGTGATTTCCCGCAACATCACACCAGCGCGCGGCGGCATCGAGCGCCGTCAGCAACCGCCCGACCGTTTCCTGCTGGTTTTCCGCCCATTCGGGTCGCATGCCAATGACCTTTTCCGGTGCGGAAGGCCACAGATCCTGCTTGGCGGCAACGATCCGGCCGACACCACGCTCGGCGGCGACGATGTTCCATGGCGCACCGACGCAGAAACCGTCAATGGCTCCGGCAGCGAGCGCATCCGAGGTCAATGGCGGCGGAACCACCACAAGCTTCACATCATGATCGGGATGAATACCGCCAGCGGCCAGCCAATAGCGAAATTCGTAATTATGCGATGAAAACGGATAGGTCATGCCGAGCGTCGGCGGCGGCTCGCCGCGGGCGCGCATATCATCGAGCACCCGCTTCAACGCCTCGGCGTTTTCCAGCGCTCCCGCCGTTTCGGAAAGCCCGGTCAAAGCCTTCATCCGCTCAAAAAGCCGGGTCGAGAGCGTGATCGCATTGCCGCCCCGTCCGAGTGAAAAGGGCGTGATCGTCGGCGACGGGTTGGAGCCGAGCCCGAGCATGGAGGCGACCGGCATCGGCGACAGCATGTGGGCGATATCGAATTGCCGAAACGCCAGCCGGTCGCGCACATTCGCCCAGGAAACATCCTTGACGAGATCGAGCGAAAGGCCTTCGCGTTCGGCGAAACCGAATTCGGCCGCAGCAATCAGGACGGATGCGTCGACAAGCGGAATAAAGCCGGCACGCAGGATTTTCTGCCGGTCGCTGCCGACGACTGCGGGTGCGCCCTGGGCTTGCGTTATTCCACTGTGTGATCCGGCCGTTTTTTCCGGTGCCGCCATATCATGCACTCCTTGACTGTCCGACCGGCGGTTCGTCACATCAACAGACCGGCCGCGGTGACCACGCTTTGCGCGATCTCGGAAATCTTCTTTTTCTCGTTCATTGCCGTCTGGCGCAAAAGCGCAAACGCCTCCTCTTCGGAAAGACCACGCATCTTCATCAGGATGCCCTTGGCGCGCTCGATGACCTTGCGTTCCTCAAGCGCCGACTTGGCGTCGGCAAGTTCCCGTTGCAGACGGCTGAAAGCATTAAAGCGGCTGACTGCCATATCGAGAATGGGCTTGACCCGCTCCTTCTTCAGCCCGTCCACCACATAGGCGGAAACGCCCGCCTCGACGGCCGCCTCGATGGACGCCGTGTCGGAACGATCGACAAACATGGCGATCGGCCGGCCAACCGTGCGGGTGAGCTGGAACAGATGCTCCATCATGTCACGATTGGGATTTTCCAGATCGATGAAAATGACGTCGGGCTGCAGCGTCTCGATGGTGCGCGCCACCCCATTCACCTCATGGATGACCGTGACGCGATAATAGCCCGCCTCGCGTAGCCCCTCCTCGATGATGGAGGCGCGGATCGCGTTTTCGTCGATAACGAGAATGGTCAGGTCGCGAAGCGTCATGTCGTCATTGATGACGCAGCGCAGCAAACTTGGCAATCGGCTGCGGATGCAAAAAATGGCGGGAGCGGCAAGGGTCGTTTCCTCCCCTGCCGCCCGTCATGTCAGGAAGCGTGTTCGACGGCGCGTTCAAGCGCCTTCAGAACCGTACGCTCGGACAGATTGAGATAGATTTCCATCTCCTCACCGGCTTGTTGCGCCTTGCCTTCTTCCATCAGCGACAGGATCTTGCTGTTCATGTCCACAAAGGGGGAATGAAGCTGTTCGGGATCTTTCAGCAAACCGAAGCAAAGCCTGAGCTCGGCGGCGATACGCTCGTAAAAATCGCTGAGACGGGCACTGTCGAGAAGATCGACGACCGCAGCGTGGAATTTCATGTTGGCGCTTCCAACACCCAGCCAGTCGGCATCTTCACGCTTGACCTTGGCGTCCTCGACCGCTGCCCGCATCGTCTTGATCGCGGGGTGCTTGTGCCAGGCCTGACGCAACGCGCCGCATTCCACCATGCGCCGCACCCGGTAGATATCGATCACCGAAGACATGGTGGGCACGGCAACGAAGACACCGCGATTGGCTTCATGGCGCAATAGCCCGTCCTTGGTCAAAAGCCGGAAGGCTTCACGCAACGAATTGCGGGAGACGTCGAAACGTTCGCTGAAGGCTGCCTCGGAAAGGCGCTGCCCCGGCGCCAGCTCACCAGATATCAGCAGGGTGCGAATACCCTTTGCCAATCGATCCGCAAGCGGCAGACCCTCTATCGTTTCCGTCATGGCGCTCCTTTCTGAAGAGCAATGCAGCATCGGGAATTCCGTGACAGGCATGTTCAGACACGGCTATGTTCTGCCCATAGCACAAAGCATTAGCAAAGCACGAAAAAAACGTGGTGAATTCATGCGCATAACGTCCAACAAATAGACAAAATGAGAGAACGATTATTATTTATTGTTGAACAATATTGACAAATTCACGGAACACGACAAACTCTTGCCATAAAGCATCCGCGAGGGGCGGATAGCGATAGGAGCGGAGAAAATCCATGGAGCAGAAAAAGCTCACCCCGACTGCCGACCTAAAAATGTCAAAACGCGCATCTCTTCTGGGAGCGATCTTCCTGATGGCGACATCCGCCATCGGTCCGGGCTTCATCACGCAGACGGCGACATTCACCACGCAGCTGGGCGCGGCCTTCGCTTTCGGCATTCTTGCCTCCATCCTCATCGACTTCGTCGTCCAGCTCAACATCTGGCGCATTGTGACGCTGACGCGTATGCGCGCATCCGATATCGCCAATGCCGCCATTCCCGGCGCCGGTTATTTCCTGGCTATCCTCGTCATCATCGGTGGCCTGTTCTTCAACATCGGCAATATCGGCGGCACCGGCCTTGGTCTCAATGCCATTTTCGGGCTGGACCCGAAAATCGGCGGCGCCATCAGCGCGATATTCTCCATCGCCATCTTCGTTTCCAAGCGTGCAGGGCTGGCAGTCGACCGGTTCATTATCTTCGCCGGCCTCATGATGATCGTGCTGACGCTCTATGTGGCGTTCGTTTCGGCACCGCCGGTGGGTGACGCCTTCCGCCAGACCTTCTTGCCCGATACGATCAATTTCGCGACCATCACCACCATCGTCGGCGGCACCGTGGGCGGCTACATCACCTATTCCGGCGCACACCGGTTGCTGGACCGGGGAATGGTCGGCATTGAAAACCTGCCTGTCGTCAACCGCGCCGCGCTGACCGGCATCGCCGTCACCGGCATCATGCGCTATGTGCTGTTCCTCGCCATTCTCGGCGTCGTCGCCAGCGGCGTCATCATCGATACGTCCGGCCAGGCCGCCAACCCTGCCGCACAGGCTTTCCGGTCGGCTGCGGGCGATCTCGGCTTCCGGCTCTTCGGCATCATCTTCTGGGCAGCGGCCATCACCAGCGTCATCGGCGCAGCCTACACCTCCGTATCGTTCCTGCCTGTCTTCAAGCAGGACATGAGCGAACGTGCCCGTAACATAGCGACGATTATTTTCATCGCCGTTTCGCTCGTCTGCTACCTGCTGATCACCACGCCGCCTGCCGCCATGCTGGTTTTCGTCGGCGGCCTGAACGGCCTCATCCTGCCCATCGGCCTGAGCATCTTCCTGTTTGCCGCGTGGAAACGCGAAGACCTGATGGGCGGCCATCGCTACTCGCGCATCCTGCTCGGGCTTGGCGTTCTGACCTGTGCCTTGACGTGGTACATGGGCTACAAGTCTGCTGGCACCATCTTCGGCCTGCTCGGCCTGTAATAAACTGGAGCGTTTCCGCATTTCGGAGAAAAGCGGAAACGCTCTACATATCTGTTTTTACGCATTTTCCGGACGCAAAACCGCGACACACTTTTGCTGGAAATGCTCTAAAGGGAGGCAAACATGGCCGCTATCGATCTCAACAGCGATCTTGGCGAAAGTTACGGCGCGTGGCGCATGGGAGATGATGAGGCGATGCTCGCCATCGTTTCCAGCGCCAACATTGCCTGCGGATTTCATGCCGGCGACCCTGCCGGCATCTACCGCACCGTCAAGGCCGCTGCGGAAAAAGGCGTGGTCGTCGGCGCTCATGTCTCCTATCCGGACCGCGTCGGCTTCGGCCGCCGCGATCTGGACGCCACCTCGGAAGAACTGATTGCCGATGTCATCTACCAGATCGGCGCGCTGAAGGGTGTTGCCGCCGCTGCCGGCACCACGGTGCGTTACGTCAAGCCGCATGGCGCGCTCTATAACCGCATCGCCAATGACGCAAAACAGGGACAGGCCGTCATCGACGGCATCAAGGCCATCGATCCTTCACTGGTGCTGATGGGCCTTGCCAACGCGCCCATCCTCGATCTCGCCCGCAGATCCGGTCTTGCCGTCGTTGCCGAAGCCTTTGCCGACCGCGCCTATACGCCTCAAGGCCAGCTCGTCTCCCGCCGCGAAGCCGGGGCCGTGCTGCACGACGCGGCAAAAATCGCCGACCGCATGGTGCAGCTTGCCCGCGAAGGCACGTTGGAGGCAATCGATGGCAGCGTCATAAAAATCGAGGCGCAATCCATCTGCGTGCATGGCGACAGCCCCGGTGCGGTCGCGATCGCCCAGGAAATCCGCCGCCGTTTCGAGGCTGATGGCATCGACATCCGCTCTTTTGCATCCAGTCTCTGAAAGGATAGCCGATGACGATACCGACATCCTATCTCAACCACACGAACGCCGACGTCGCACGAAAGGCCCGTGCGACCTATCGTGACGGCCTCGTCGCCCCAACTTCCGGCATTGCACCCGGCTTCACACAGGCGAACATGATCGTGCTGCCGCGCGACTGGGCCTTCGATTTTTTGCTTTATGCGCAGCGCAATCCCAAACCCTGCCCGGTGCTGGATGTCTCCGATCCCGGTTCGCCCACCACACTTCTGGCGCCCGGCGCCGATCTGAGAACCGACCTGCCGCTCTACCGCATCTGGCGGGACGGCAAGCTTGTCGAGGAAACGGCCGACGCCACCGCCGCCTGGGCGGAGCGTGACGATCTCGTCGCCTTCCTCATCGGCTGCAGCTTCACCTTCGAAACGCCGATGGTGGAAGCGGGCATCGAAATCCGCCACATGACCGACAAGAGCAATGTGCCGATGTATCTCACCAACCGCCCCTGCCGTCCGGCCGGTCGGCTGAAGGGCAATATGGTCGTTTCCATGCGGCCGATCCCGGCGTCGCGCGTGGCCGATGCCGCAACAATTTCGGGACGTTTTCCCGCCGTACACGGGTCGCCCGTGCATGTCGGCGCACCCGAAGAGATCGGCATTACCGATCTTTCAAAGCCTGATTTCGGTGATGCGGTGCGGATCGAGCCGGGCGAAGTTCCGGTGTTCTGGGCCTGCGGTGTCACACCCCAGGCCGCCGTGATGGCATCAGGCGTGCCCTTTGCGATTACCCATGCGCCGGGACACATGTTCATCACCGACATTCCCGATTCCGCCTATCACGCGTGAGGATATGATGCGTTTTCTCCCCGTCAGCCTCACCACTATTCTTGTCGAACTTGCCGATCTCGATGAAACGCTGGCGCTTTTCGCCTCGCTTCAGAACGATCCGGTCGAAGGTATCGAAGAAACGGTGCCGGCTGCCCGCACATTGATGATCCGTTTCCGCCCCGAAACGATCGGCGTCGAAGCGCTAGCCGCGCGGCTGGCAAGCCGCGATCTTTCCGCAAAAATCGCGCCTTCGGACAATCTCGTGGAAATTCCCGTCCACTATAATGGTGAGGACCTCGCCGATGTTGCCGAATTGACCGGCATGAGCATCGAAGAAGTCATCCGCCGCCATACCCAAAGCGAGTTCACCGTGGCCTTCTGCGGCTTCGCCCCCGGCTTCGGTTATCTGGTCGGTGGCGACCCGGCCCTGCATGTGCCGCGCCGGCAAAGCCCGCGCACCCGTATTCCGGCAGGCTCCGTGGCGCTGGCCGGCGCCTTCAGCGGTGTCTATCCGCAAAACAGCCCCGGCGGCTGGCAGATCATCGGCACGACGCCGGTGAAGATGTGGGATATAGATCGTGATCCCGGCGCACTGTTCCAGCCGGGGTACCGGGTGCGTTTCTTCGACATGGACAAGGCCGGCAGAACGGTCGATGTTCCGGCACCGGCACCTCAGAAAAAAGAACCGAAAAAGGACGGCCCGCATTTCGAAGTGCTTGCCGCGCCCATGCCCGCCATCTTCCAGGATCTAGGCCGTTTCGGCCAGACCGGGCAGGGCGTCTCGGCCTCCGGCGCACTGGATCGTGGCGCATTCAACGCTGCAAACCGCATCGTCGGTAACCCCGCCAATACGTCGTGTCTCGAACTGACGCTCGGCGGCTTTTCCTTTAAAAGCACGAGCCGTACCGTCATTGGTATTGCCGGTGCGCCCTGCCCCGTCACGATTACCACGGCAGATCGCAGCTTCGCGGCCAAGGCCCATAGCCCGGTGTCACTCGAACCCGGTGATGTGGTGACCTTCGGGCAGCCGCCGAAGGGCATGCGCTGTTATCTTGCGGTGCGCGGCGGCTTCGATGTCGAGCCGGTGCTCGGCAGTTTTGCGACCGATACATTGGCTGTCGTCGGTCCGGAGCCGGTGGGGGCAGGCGCCATCCTTTCGCTTAAGGGCGAGAAGACCGGCCTTTCCAGCGTATCGATCGACGAGGTTCCGGCCTTCGAACCGCCGGCAACGGGTGAGGTCGTCACGCTGGACATTGTTCTCGGCCCTCGCACCGACTGGTTCACGCAGAAGGGTATCGAGACCCTGACCGGCCAGCTCTGGCAGGTCACGCCGCAGTCGAACCGCGTCGGCATTCGCCTTGCCGGCGACGTGCCGGTGGAACGCACGGACAGCGCCGAATTGCCGAGCGAAGGCACGGCAACGGGCGCGATCCAGATTCCCCACAGCGGCCAGCCGGTTCTTTTCCTTGCCGATCACCCTCTGACCGGCGGTTATCCCGTCATCGGTGCAGTGGCGGAATATCATCTCGATCTTGCCGGGCAAATCCCCGTCAACGCCAAAATCAAATTCCGCCCGATCGGCCCCTTTGCCGAAATCGCGGCTACAAACGCATAATTCCGAGGAGAAAAGCGATGAAAAAAGTGCTGATTGCCAATCGCGGCGAGATCGCGGTGCGCATCATCCGCGCCTGTCGCGATTACGGCCTGCAATCGGTCGCCGTTTATGCCGATCCCGATCAGGACGCGCTTTTCGTCCGGCTGGCGGATGAAGCCTATGCGCTGGAGGGAATACGTCCTGCCGAGACCTATCTCGATATGGCCAAGCTGATCGCGATTGCCAAACGCGCCGGTGCGGATGCCGTGCATCCCGGTTACGGTTTCCTGTCCGAGCGCGCCGAATTTGCGCGTGCCGTTCTCGATGCCGGTCTCATCTGGATCGGCCCCGATCCGCACGTCATCGAGGCGCTGGGCGACAAGGTCGAGGCGCGGCGCATCGCCACCGGCGTCGGCGCGCCGCTGGTCGCCGGCAGCGACGGCCCGGTCGCATCCGCTGTCGAAGTCACGGCTTTTGCCGAAAAGCACGGCTTGCCCGTCGCGATCAAGGCGGCCCATGGCGGCGGTGGACGCGGCCTGAAAGTCGCGTGGAAGATGGAAGAGATCGCCGATCTCTACGAATCCGCCGTGCGCGAGGCGACCGCCGCCTTCGGCCGCGGTGAGTGCTTTCTAGAACGATTTCTCGACCGGCCGCGTCATATCGAAGCGCAGGTTATCGCTGACAAGCACGGCAATGTGCTGGTGCTCGGCACCCGCGACTGCTCGTTGCAGCGCCGGAACCAGAAGCTGATCGAGGAGGCTCCCGCCCCCTTCCTGTCCGACGAACAGCGGCAGAAAATCCATACGGCCGCCAAGGCTATCTGCGCTGCCGCCGGTTATTCCGGTGCCGGCACCGTCGAATTCCTGCTCGGCGTCGATGGCACGATTTCCTTCCTTGAGGTAAATACGCGCCTTCAAGTGGAACATCCCGTTACCGAAGAAACCACCGGCATCGATCTCGTCATCGAGCAGTTCCGTATTGCCGAGGGCCATAAGCTTCGGGTACTCGAAACGCCGGAACCGCGTGGACACTCGATGGAATTCCGCATCAATGCCGAAGATCCCGGCCGGGGTTTCCTGCCGACGCCCGGTTTGATCTCGGTTTTCGATGCGCCTTCAGGCCCGGGCATTCGCATGGATAGCGGCGTCGTCAGCGGCTCCAGCGTGCCTGGTGTGTTCGACTCGCTGATGGCAAAGCTGATCGTCACGGGTGCCGACCGCGATCAGGTCCTGCGCCGCGCCCGCCGCGCGCTTAGGGAATTCCGTATCGAAGGCATCGCCACGGTGCTGCCCTTCCATCGCGCCGCAATCGAGACCGCAGACTTCATCGGCACTGACGGTTTCAAGGTTCACACCCGCTGGATCGAGACTGATTTCGCCGCCATGCCGGATGCCATGGAGCGCCCGGCACCGGCCGACGATCCCTCCGTCACCCGCACTTTCCTGGAAATCGACGGCAAACGTGTATCGGTCGGTCTGCCCAGCCTGCTGCTCTCCAGCCTCGGTGCGGTTAGCGGCAACAGCGCAGCTGTTCCCGGCGGCACCGCCGCCGCCAAGGAAAAGGAAGGCGAAATCACCGCCCCGGTTTCCGGCACTTTGCAGTCCTTCAAGGTAAAAGACGGTGACACGGTTTCGCAAGGCGATCTTCTCGCCGTCATGGAAGCCATGAAGATGGAGACGCAGATTGTCGCCCCCATGGCCGGCAAAGTCCGTCTGATCGTTAAGGAAGGCGACTATCTGCCGGCGGGCGCTGCCCTTCTCGATATAGCCGGCTAATATACGGGCGGACCATCGGCCTCACAATCGCAGATCGCGCGGCACCGGCGGCGGAACCCTTTCGCCGCCGGGCCGTTTATGGCGCGACCTGCTAACCATCGTGAGGGAAATATGGCCGGACGCACCTTGCTTCAATTCTTCCATTGGTATTATCCGGACGGAGGGAAGTTATGGAGCGAGGTGACGGAAAAGGCCGAAAGCCTTGCGAAAATGGGTATCACCGACGTTTGGCTGCCGCCCGCTTACAAGGGTGCCGCCGGCGGTTATTCGGTGGGTTACGATACCTACGATCTCTTCGACCTTGGCGAATTCGACCAGAAGGGCACGGTCGCGACAAAGTATGGTGACCGTGGCGCCCTTGAGCACGCGGGCAAGACCCTGAAAGAGAATGGCATCCGCGTCATTCATGACGTGGTTCTCAATCACAAGATGGGTGCGGATGAAAAGGAAAAGGTGCGGGTTCGCCGCGTCAATCCCGAAGACCGTACTGAGATCGACGATGAAGACTTTCAGGCGCTGGCCTATACGCGTTTCACCTTTCCCGGCCGCAACGGCCAACATTCCAAATTCGTCTGGGACCTGAAGTGCTTCAGCGGTGTCGACCACATCGAAGAGCCGACTGAAGACGGGATATTCCGCCTCGTCAATGAATATGGCGATGGGGAATGGAATGAGGAAGTCGATCAGGAAAACGGCAATTTCGATTATCTGATGGGCGCGGATGTCGAGTTCAGAAACCGGGCGGTTTACGAGGAACTCAAATATTGGGGCCGCTGGCTTTCCGAGCAGGTGCAGGTGGATGGATTCCGACTGGATGCCGCAAAACATATCCCGGCCTGGTTCTTTCGCGACTGGGTCGGCCATATGCGCGAAACGGTCGATCCCGATCTTTTCGTCGTGGCGGAATATTGGCACCCTGATCTCGAGGCGCTGAAAAGCTATCTCGAACTCGTCGACAAGCAGCTGATGCTTTTCGATGTGGCCCTTCACCACAGCTTCCACGACGCCTCGAAACAGGGCGGCGATTTCGATATGCGCGGCATCTTCGATGGCTCGCTTGTCTCCGCCGTTCCCGACCACGCCGTTACGCTGGTCGACAATCACGACACACAGCCGTTGCAATCGCTGGAAGCGCCAGTGGAACCCTGGTTCAAACCTCTTGCCTATGCGATCATCCTGCTGCGCGAAGATGGGGTGCCCTGCGTCTTTTATCCCGATCTGTTCGGCACGAGCTACACCGACACCGGCAATGACGGCAACGAATATAAGATCGATATGCCCGCCATTGAATGCCTGCCGAAGCTCATAGAGGCCCGCAGCCGTTTCGCCAACGGAGCCCAGACGGATATTTTCGATGATGCCAGCTGCGTCGCCTTTATCCGCCACGGCACCGCCGATGCGCCGGGCTGCGTGGTGATAATGTCGAATGGTGAGCCGGCGGAAAAGCAGATCGATCTCGGCCCCGATCACGCCAGGGCGGTCTGGCGCGACTTTCTCGGGCACCGTGAAGAACGGGTTACCCTCGATGAGAGCGGCAAGGGCGTCTTTCCCACCAATGGCGGCAGCGTCAGTGTCTGGGTTGCAGCCGATTCCGAGTGAGGCTCAGCCGTTCCGGTCCGGAAATCCCGTTCATTCCGCAGAAACGAGGCGGCGCGGACCTGCGCCGTCATCGGCCAGAACATCGTTCGGATTGCGCAACGGACAATCATCCAGCGAAAGACACCCGCAACCGATACAGCCGGTAAGCTGATCGCGCAGCATGATCAGGCTATTGATGCGAAGCTGCAGCATTTCCCGCCACGATTGGGAGAACCTGCGCCAATCGGCCGTCGTCGCCACCCGATCCTGCGGCAGATCAGCCATCGCGTCCCTGATAATGCTGAGCTGTATCCCGGCGCGCTGCGCGATGCGGATGATGGCGATGCGTCTCAGAACAGCGCGATGATAACGGCGCTGGTTACCGGCGGTTCGCCAGCCCTCGATCAATCCTTTCGCCTCATAAAAATGGATGGTGGACACGGCGATGCCGCTGCGGCGGGCAACCTCCCCAACCGTCAGGCTGTGCTTGAATACGGTATTTTCCATTCTGGCTCCTGCTTCCGTAACGATTTCCGCTCGGAAAACGCGGAAACATAGTGAAGAGCAGCCGGTATAATTCCTCAACCATAGTTGAGGTCAATAGGCGATAGCCCAAAAAAAGAGGCGCCCAAAGGCGCCTGCAATTTTCGTGAATGTGGCGACGGATCAGAACTTAGCTGTCATGCTGATCCAGAAACGGCGGCCTTCCATGACGGTGTTGAAATCGTCGGTGCCGACATCCTTGTCGAAGAGATTATAAATGGCGGCCTTGAGATCGACATTTTCGGCGACCGCATATTTCGCCCCGATATCCAGCGTGGTGTAGGCGTCATATTTACGCCCGGCCTTGCCGTTGATCGTTACCGGCGTGCCGTTGGTGCCGATGCGCGGGCCGGCATTGATTTCCGATCCGTGGTAATTCAGCGAGGCCCAGGCTTCCAGACCATCGATTGGGGTTACCCAGTCGCCGCGCAGATTAGCCATATGTTCCGGTGTGCGCGCCAGCGGGAAGCCTTCATAATCGCCGGTTTTCTGTTCGGAATGCGTATAGGTATAGTTGCCGCGCAGCGTCAGGTCCGGCGTTGCATACCAGGTCGCCGTCAGTTCCACACCCTGAATGACCGCATCGTCGATGTTGTAATTGTACCAGAGACGATAGTTGCGGTCTTCGCTCCAGCGGGCCGGCGTTCCATCCGGATTGAGCACCAGCGCATTGGAAATCTTGTCCTTGAAATCGGTGTAGAAATAGGTGGCGCCGAGAGCGACGTCGCCATTGTCCCAAAGCGCGGCCACTTCATAGCTCGTGCTCTTTTCCGCTTCGAGGTTAGGGTCGCCAATGATGACGCCGCAGGTGCCGCTGGGGCCATAGCTGCAACCGCCGCCACCCGTCGTATAGGCATAACCCGGCGCGATCTGGCGGATTTCCGGCGCCCGGAAACCGGTGGAAACGCCGCCCTTGATAGTCAGCTCTTCGGTCGCGCTCCAGACGCCATAAAGACGCGGGCTGAAATGATTGCCGTATTTTTCGTGATTATCGAGACGAAGACCGCCCGTCAGCGCGAAATTATCGACAATGCGCCATTCATCCTCGAGGAAGAGCGCCCATTGCGTCGCCGAAAATGTTTCGTCGCGGCCGGTGCGGCGTCCCGGGTTCTGGTCCGCCAGCCGCGCCTCGAAATATTGTCCGCCTGTCACCAGCGTGTGGTTGCCGAACAATTCGAACGGCGTCGTGAACTTGCCATCGAGAACGGTGTTGCGCACTTCCGGCGAGCGCGGGTTTTCGGTCACCCGGCCGGTGCGGATATTTCTGGTGAAGTTGGTACGCTCCGCCCATTCCTGCTGGAACGAGAATTCGGATGTGGTCGGCCCCCAGCGGCCGGTATGCGACAATGACCAATGGTCACGCGTATTGGTATTGTATGTGCCGTTGGCGTCCGTCGCCGCCAGCGTGTCGCCGGGCTCGGCGCTGCGGCGCAGCCGCGTCTTGCCGCCTTCGAGATAGATGTCGTGATCTTCATTCGGCGTGAATGTCAGGCGTCCGTTGAAATCATATTCCTTGGCGCCCGTGGTGCCGCTCAGAATACGGTCTTCGCCACGCGTGAAGCCCCTGCCCCAAAGCTGTAGACCGAGCCGGTCCTTAAGTATCGGTCCGTTGGCATACCAGGAGACCTGGCCGCTATTGCCGAATTTGGAATGCTGCTGAACCGTGCCTTCGGTGGTGACGGAACCTGACCAGACATCGCCCACCTTGCGGGTGATGATGTTGATGACACCGCCCATAGCGTCCGAACCATAGAGCGAGGACATCGGCCCGCGCACCACTTCGATACGTTCGATCGCCGAAACCGGCGGTACGAAACTCTGTTCGAAGCCGGAATTGCCGTTGGTGCGGGCGTCGCGCGTGCTCTGCCGCTTGCCGTCAACCAGAACCAGCGTGTAGGCGCCGGGCAATCCGCGAATGAAAATATCCTTTTCATTGGCAATGCCGGTGACGGACACGCCCTGAACTTCGCGCAGGGCATCGGTCAGATCGCGATAGGATCCCTTTTCAAGATCTTCACGCGTCACAACCGTGATGCTGGCCGGCGCATCTTTCACATTCTGCTCGAAACCGGATGCGGTGACGACGATCTGCTCGAGAACCGTGCTTCCTTCAGGCGCCTGCTGCGCAAAAGATGGCAGAGCGATGCAAAGCGCCGTTCCAGCCATTGCTGCCGAAAGACCGGCCTTTATTATCGTCGCGGACTTCTCGCGGCCGCGGTACTTCAATTCCATGTTATGCCCCCGCATTTAACTTGAGAATTTAACCCCACTTATTTAGGAGGGAGTTCAGGCGCAATGCGTTTGTTTTCGAACAATTCTAAATTCTAGAAATTGCAAAAAGGGCTCCACGAACGAGTGGGGGGAGTAAAAAATCGCAAGATGACAACCGGCAAGAGAAAAGATGAACGGGTCTCCACAACAAAACCCGACAGGCTTGGGCAGCTGAAACTACTTGTCGCTTTTGATGCTTTGTTAAGAGAAGGCAGCGTCAGCCGTGCCGCGGCGGGCATGGAACTGCCGACATCTTCCATGAGCCGGATATTGCAGCAGCTGCGCGACATATATGGCGACCAGCTTTTTCTGCGCACCGGTCAGGGCCTTCGTCCCACCCCCTTTGCCGAAAGCATGCGCCTGCGCATCCGGTCGCTGGCAGCGGAGGCCGAGAATCTTATGGACTATTCGCAGGAAAAACCCGCCGCCCCGGCCAGCGCCAGTGCAAGCGGCTGGGAGCGGCCCGTACTGATGAAGGCGCCGCCGCTTTCCCTTCGCCCCAGCGTTCTTCTGGAAGGTCAGCCGACACCGGAAAACATCGCCGACCGTCTCGCGCGCATTGGCCACAATGCCGATCCGCAGCAGAGGCTCGCCAAATATATCGCAACCTCGGCGATGGGCATCGGCAACAGCCGCCCGCTCAGCCAGGTGGAAGCGATGGATGCGCTCTCGATCATTCTCGATGGCGATGCCGATCCGATACAGATAGGCGCGCTGCTCGCCACCATGCAGTATCGCGGCGTAACCGCGGCGGAGCTGGCCGGTTTTATCGACGCCATGTGGAGACATATAAAAAGGGATCAGCAAGGCCCTGCATCGGTGGACCTCGACTGGCCCGCTTATATGTCACCGAAACATCGTGATGCGCCATGGTTTCTCCACTCCGCCCGTCTTGTCGTCATGGCGGGATACAGCGTCTTGCTGCACGGGCATGTGGGGCAGGGGGAAAACGGCGGCAAGCTTGAACTTGCAGCGCAGGCCTGCGGCATTCCCCTCTGCCGGTCGCTTTCGCAGGCGGCGAAAGCCACAGCTTCAGAACGCATCGCCTACCTTCCAATTGGCGGACTGTCCCTGCAGTTTCAAAGCCTGCTCGGCCTCCACGGCATTCTGGAGATGCGCCTGCCGCTCAATACGGTCGTGCATCTTCTCAATCCGCTTCGCGCCAGAAGCACGATCATCGGTGTCGCTCGCCCCTCCTACCAGGAACTTCATCGGGACACGGCACGGCTGCTTTCAATGGAAAACCTCGCCATTCTCAGCAACACGCGGGATTTCGCGCAATTCACACCGTTTCGCAGCACTCGGATTTTCGGTCTTTCGAAGGGCAAGGATATGGAATTCATCGTTCCCGCACGTGAGACGCCGCCCGCTGAAATGCCGACCATGTTCACAACCTTCGAATATTGGCGGGCGGTGTGGACGGGCGCCGCAAAGGACGAAAGGGCGGAAACCATCATCATCTCCACAACGGCCATCGCGCTGATGCTGGTCAACGATATGGCTCTGTCCTTCGAGGAAGCCTATGCCCGCAGCCTTCGGCTCTGGAACGACAGGGCGCGCGATCTCGTCAACGCCTGATCAGCGATCAAGCATTGGCGACCGCCCTTTCCAGCGCCAGGTATTCCCAAAGCGCCACAAGCAGAAGAACGCCCATGCTCGCCAGTTGCAACGCGAAAAGCGGAATGCCCGGCACCGGCAAAAGCAGGCAGAGCGCCGTCACGCCGGCAAAATGCGAGACCGGTCGCTGATAGGCGGCGGCGATCTTGACGCCGATATTGCCGGCCAGAAACAGGACAGGACCGCCGAGAATGGCGATCGCCTCCCGCATTGTCGCGCCTTCTCGCGGGTGGGAGAGGCTGAAATCCTCACCCACCGCCGTCAGGATGATACCGGCAACGATTGGCAAATGCCCATAGTTAAAAAGATTATGGGCGATCTTCGTCTTTTCTTCAGCGTTCTCGGCTTTCCTTGAGGCCTCTTCCTGCCCATGATGGAAATAAATCCACCACATCGCCACGGTACTGATGAAAGCGGAGCAGAAGACGATGAATGTCAGGCCGGAATTCATATATTCGGTTGCCGTGCGCCCGGTGGTGAGGATCGTTTCCCCAAGACAGATGATGACGAAGAGCGCACATCGCTCCGCCAGATGCTCGCCGGAAAGATGCAGCCGGTCCTCGTCGCTCGAGGCTACACCCGGCACGACATAACGGCAGGCGGGGCCGGCATATTCAATTGCAAGTGCGATACCCCACAGGAGAATGCGGTCCGTCAGATCGGCGAGCCCTCCGGCCAGCCAGAACAGGCTGGAAACCGCAAGCCAGATCGTCACACGCACGAAGACCAGAAAAGACTGCCGGTCTTCGCCCCTGAACGCATAAAGGGCGAACAGGCTTCGGCCGACCTGCATTGCGCTGTAGATCAGGGCGAAGACGAGGCCCTGTTCCGCAAATGCCTCCGGCAGCGCAATGGCCAGCAGAACGCCGCCGAACATCAGCACGAAAAGCAGGATCCTGATTGGCTCCTTTTCCGTGTTCAGCAAGTTTGTGATCCAGGTGGTGTGTATCCACAGCCACCAGAGCGACAATATCAGGATGCCGGCCTCAAGCGCCGCCGTTGGCCCAAAATCCTTGGCCAGCGCGTGGGAAAGCTGGATCAGCGCGAAAACAAAGACCAGATCGAAGAACAGTTCGGGGAAACTGGCCGTGTCGGCGTCCTGACCCTCTTGCCTTATCCAGCTTTTCGCATCTGATATGCCACCTTGAAGTTCACCCCTGGTTCTCATTCCACCTCCGCCGCCAGATGTCGATCGTCGCGACCGGTTCTGTCACCACGCATCCTCACTGTTGCGACAAAGCCTCTTCGCTGTCCGATACAGCCGGGTTAGACCTTCGGCCGGGAAATTCCAGCGCCCGCGCACTGTCAGGATAAAAGCGTGGCCCAACCAGACGGACTTTCTTCCCGGACACGTCGGTAATGTAGTGCGGGGCGGTAGGGTTCGGCGACACTGAAATCCGGTCGGCGCCGGAAACCGCAAGCGTGCTGACCTCGAGAGGCTGGGCAATCGCCGGCAGGCCTGTCATCGCGGCGAGTGCGGCTGAGAAAACAAATGATCTTGGAAACATGGGACATATATCCTGGCGTCAATTATCTGCGCCATAAACAGCCCTCGCCAGCTTTGGTTCCGCCGCTCTTCAGTTATCCCCATCGAGGTAGGAGCTGTATTGAACATACTCGGCACTCGGTTGCCCACCGACGATCTCCGGCGGCCGCGCTTCGTCGCCGGGCAGATGGCCGGTGTTTTCGAACTCCGCCCGTAGGAGCTTTTCGATAGCCCTTTCCCGCGGCAAGGCGTTGTCCGCCATATAAAGAGCGACAGCCAGTTCCATGTCGTCCGGAAAATTCATCAGATCAGCCATCCGTTCAAGCAATGAAGCGCAAACGCAGGACCTTGCAGAAAGTTCAACTTCACTGTCTCGGGGACGTGTCTTTGTCTGTTGACAGACCATCTACGTCAGATGGACCATGCCCTGCTATATGCAGTGCCACTCGCCTGTTCGCCATATGCTCCGCGCATACAGATTGCACTTTTCCGCTCTTCTCGTCGCAATTTCGACGAAAAACGCCCTCGACTCAAGGGATTGAAACCAATCACGGAAAAACGCAAACGAAAGCTAAATGGAACTTAGTTTTCATTACCTTGCATTAACCATAGAAATCCACCAGCTGCATTGATCGTTACAGCAGCCTCGTGCGAATCTCTTTCTACCTGCGGGAACGGCGTTAATGTATCTTCCGTCTGCTTTTTTCGCAAGCGATGACCATTTCCCGAGGCCCGTGTTAGCTCACAAAAGCATGTTCGCCTCCATGGTGTCCTTACGCCCTCGCAACTGCGCCAGAAGCATGGTCTTTACATCGAAGCCGCCTTCCTGCGCCTTGCGGGTGAGATTACGCAGATATCCGCCAAGCGAGCTTATCTGGTCCGCTTTCTGCAAAAGGCAGGCGAGAATGGCTGCCGTTCCCTGTCGACCGAACGTGGCAAGCGCATCCTGATACGCCGACTGGCTGATGTTGAACATGGTTTTGATGACCGAAGTCGCCACTTCGAGATCGCGCCATCCGGTAACTGCGCCGCCTGGGGCATAGAGCGAGATATCCGGGCAAGCCTTCAAAACCAAAACAATATCAGGAACAAAAAATTGCTTATGAAGAACAGGTTCTGCTGACTGCGGCAACGCTTTGGCACTGACTGGTGCCGCATATGCCGGCTGGTTGCTTGCCGTGCGGGCAGGTGCAACGGTTGCCGGTTCGCGCAAATCTTGCCGTTCAGATATAGATTCGGATTCTGAATTCTTTATGAGGCGCTCATTTTGGCAGTCATTGCCGCCCATTTTTTCCGGTTTTTCAATATTTTCCAGATAGTTGGTCACTTCCGCGCGTAAAGAGGCCAAAAATCCGGCGATTTCCCGAAGTTCCGCGGGCTTGGAGTTGCGGCCGAGAGAGCGGGCAATGGCGTTGTAGCGGGTCTGAAATCCTTCGGAGGTTTCGAGTTTACCGCTTGCGGCAATCATTTCGCAGAGTTTCTGGATATCGCGGCGGCAAAGGCTGATGTTTTCACGAAGCCGCTGAAGATCGAGCCGCTCGCTGACGATGCGTTCGGCCAGTTCCTCGATTTCCGCTTTGCGGGCAAGAAGCGGCGCCAGCGAAAAACCGTAAGCCTCGCTGATTTCCCCTCCCCTGTGCTTGCGGGCGTATCGTTTTCCGTTCGGGCTGTCCTTGCGAATGATAAGCCCGGCCTCGACAAGAGCCGAGAGATGCCGGCGCAATGTCTGCTCGGCCATGCCATGGGCCCTGAGTGATAATTGCGTATTCGACGGGAAGACGACCAATCCGGCTTCGCTGGAAAGTTCGTTTTTCGGATAAAAGCTCAAAAGCGCGTTCAGGACCGCAAGCGATCGATCAGTCACGCCGAGCAATGGCCTGGCTTCACAGACCGAACGATAGAGTTTCCATTTGTCGACCGCTTCGATTTTCCTGTTTTTCTGCGCGGCGAACTGGGTTGCGAGGACGCCAAACGACATCGCTCGCCGCCCAAAGGGCGTCGTTACACATGTGCTGTCCATGTCTTTCACCTTTCACAAGGCAAAAGAAAATCGCTCACCGAAAAATTCGATGCCAAGACTCTTGACTATGATTCGCGGAAATGAGATTCTTCGGGTGCTTAAATCAAAGAAAGGCTTCCGCGCGGCAACGTTCGGGGGCTTTTTTCTTTTGTGATGCGTCTCCTGTTAGTCGTTCGAGTTAAAAATCACTGCTTGGACCGGTATTCGGCAAACAGCGTCTGAAGATGTTCCAGAACGAACTCGGCAAATTCCGGGGCTTCGTTCTTGTCGATAGAGATATCCAGCTTGCGGTCGCTTTCGACCACCTTCGCCAGCCGGCCGCCGGTCTGCGATGACCAGACGCCGGTTCTTTTGGGCTGCGCCTTGGGTTTCAGAAAATCCAGAAGCGACTTGAAACGTTCTTCCGATGGCAGGGCGGCAACCAATGGGTCCTTGACGTATGCGCGGGCTGCTTCCTTGACTTGCGAGGAGGAAAGCTGATCGGCAAGATCCATCCAGTTACGACGGCCGACAGTCGGGGCCGGGCCAATCAGGTCGACGAGATCCTCGGGAATGCGGCCGACAACGGACAGCATGTTGGAAAGATCGCCCTTGTGCAGCGACATGGCGGCCATGATCGTATCGCGGGGAAACCGCATCTGCAGTTTCTGGGCAAAACGCGCCTTTTCGATATAGGTGAGGTCACGGCGCTCGTTGTTTTCCTGTCCCTGGGCAACGACGAGCTGCTCGTCACTAAGATCGCGAACGACCGCCTTGACGGGAATACCGAGGCTGGAGACGGCGCGCAGGCGACGATGACCGAAGGCGACCTGATAACGGCCGGGGAATTCGGGATGCGGGCGCACCAGAATGGGAACCTGCTGGCCCTGTTCACGAATGGCCTCCACCAGGCCTGCATCCGCCTCTTCAGAGGCCGGCATGCGATCCGGTATGAAAGAAGGATCGATATCGGCTGGGCTGAGCGAAACGATCGTAAGACCTTCAGCGAGCTGCTTTTCGATCTCTTCTGCGCGCTTGGCGCGTTCGGATACTTCGTTGAGCGACTGGCCAATCATGCCGACCGGGGAATTCAGAACATCCGTCACGAGTTCCGGAGAACCGAGAATAGGCCGGATACGCGGACGCGACCGCTCGGCGGCAGTCTCGTTGCTTTCGGCTCCCGGCGTACCGAGATTGGCGAATATTTGTTTTCTGCTCATGCTGCCCTACCCCACGCTTTTTTAATCAGTCCTTCGATTTCAGCGTTTACGTTGTTCATGGCTTCCAGCGCACGGTCATAGGTGGACCGGGTGAACTGGGTTCTTTCCACTTCGAAAAGTGTCTGGTTGGTCAGTCCGGCATCCGAGACGGCCGTGCTCTTCAGCATCGGGTGGATGAGGACATTTTCACCGAAAATAGAACGCAGGAACGCGACCATCTGGTTCTGCGGTCCATCGCTCGGTTCAAAACGGGTGATGAGGTAACGCATCCAGTTATAGTCGGACCGCGCCCCTGCCCGGCCGATTTCCGCAAGGAGATCACCGGTCATGGCAAGGAACTGGTTCATCGACATGACATCAAGCATTTGCGGATGAACAGTGACGAGAACCGAAGTGGCGGCCGTCAGCGCTGAAAGCGTCAGGTAACCAAGCTGCGGCGGGCAATCGATGACCACGACGTCATAGAAGTTCTGTGCCTGGGCTATCGCCTGGCCAATGCGGGCGAAGAACAACGTATCGCCAGGTGCGCGACGCATCAAAGCGCGGGGCGTGTCGTGTTCGAATTCCATAAGCTCCAGATTGCCGGGAACGATGTGGAGATTGGGAATATAGGTGCCACGAACGATCTCAGCGATCGGCCGACGTTCATCGTCGTAACGGATCGCGCCATAAAGCGTTTCATTCGGACCGACATCGATCTCCGGCTGATGACCGAAGAGGGCGGAAAGGCTGGCCTGCGGATCAAGATCGATGGCAAGCACCCGGTAACCACGCAGCGCGAGATATTGCGCCAGATGCGCCGATGTCGTTGTTTTTCCCGAGCCGCCCTTGAAGTTCATGACAGCGATGACCTGCAATTCTTCGCCGTCACGGCGATGCGGCAGATAACGCCGCGAGCCACGCGCGCCCTGATCGAGAAATTTTCTGATCTCGTCCATGTCCTCGACGGAATACGATCGACGACCGGAAGCCTGCGCCGCATCCAGCTCCGGACGCTCGGCGGCGATCTGGCGAAGATAGGCCTCGCCGATGCCAATCAACCGTGCGGTTTCTGCCGGCGAAAAATGGCGCATGCTCTTTTCGGTGTGCGGTGAAAATGTATTTGCATTATGAGCCTGCAATTGGGCTGACAACGCAGCCGAATGCTGTTGTATAAGACTCGTCAGGTCGGGTGCTCCTGCGGCACGTCTTAAATCGGCACTCTGTGTCATCGGTCTTCTTTCGCTCGAAATTGCAGTAGCGGTTTTTTTCGAAAAAGGCGGTTTTTTCCGCAACTGAGATATAAGCGCCGATTCTCTTTTCGGCGCAATAGGCTTTTTTCTCAGGTTGGAAAGCGCCGCTAAAGCATTGTGGAAGAATCACATTTGGTTTTTGTGACGGTTTGACGGTTGGCCGCGGCTAACTTCTTTCTGGAGGTCATGGTGACGGGCGTTGATCACGTCTTTTGCATGCGAAATCTACGCCCAGTTCGGAAGTTTGCCGCGGCTAACTTCTTAAGTCTGACCTTCCACGCCTTTGATGATCGTGGCGCCAGAAAGTGAAGGATAGACATTCGCATCTGTTAGTCTCTACTCGTTGACTAGAGTATCGTTGGGTTCGACACCCGCCGGCTGACTGTTCAAAGTGTCGCTGGTTGGAGGAGTGAATGTCCTATGATGCCGCTCTCGTAGGGTCGGGTTTTTCGGCCATCTGTACCGCCGCCCATCTTTTATCATCCCTACCTGCGGAAGGCACTATTGCTATCGTCGGCGATAAGCCGGATTTCGGGCGCGGCACCGCCTATCGCGCCGAACTGCCCTTTCATCGTCTGAATGTACCGGCCGGGCGAATGAGTGCCTTCCCTGACAGGGCTGATGACTTTGTCGATTGGTTGGCGGAAAACGGGATCGCTGACAATCCCCTGCTGTTCGCCTCACGCGGTGACTATGGTCTTTATCTTCGTGACAGGCTGGCTGGCTTGCTTAGAAATAGGGAGCAACGAGCCCGGGTGGACTTTGTCCGGGCCAAGGCTTCGGCCTGTCGGCCGGATGGCACGGGCGGATTCTCGTTTACACTTGACAATGGTGAGCAGCTGCGCGCGCTGAATGTCGTTCTGTGTCTCGGTGTCGGCGCTGCGAGTTTGCCGGTGCAAACTGTCGCAAGGGAAGAAGAGGGGCCACAACGTATCATCGGCCACTGCTGGCAGCCGGGATGGTTGTCCAAAATCAAAGCCGGGGATCGTATCTGCATTCTGGGGTCGGGCCTGACGATGATCGATCAGGTTTTGACTCTGAGGGGAAAAAGACATCAAGGGTCGATCCATGTTCTGTCCCGTCGCGGCCTGGTGTCGCATCCGCATGTCAGCCCGCCGTCACCGTCAGCAGAGCCGAATTTACCTGAAGGCTCGATGGAGATCAGCGGGTTGCTGCACTCTCTGCGAAATCAGGTGCGCGATGGGGCGCCGTGGCGTACCGTCATGGATGGCTTGCGGCCGCAAACTCAATCACTTTCGCAACGTCTTACACCGGCGGAGCGCAGCCGGTTCCTTCGGCATGCCTTGCCGTGGTGGAATATCCACCGGCACCGTATTTCACCTGAAGTGTCTGCCGCTTTCGTGACGTTGCTTTCCGATGGCGTTGTTGAACTTCATGCGGGTTACCTTCGCTCCATTGAAGAAACGGAGGAGGGGGTCGCCGTGCGTTACCGCCGCAGGCATACGCAGATATTGAGGGAACTGCAGGTCGATTGGGTCGTCAATTGTACCGGAATGGAGCGGGCCGGCATTGGCCGTTCGCGGCTTCTTGAAGCGATGCGGGGCGACGGTGTCATTTTGCTCGATCCCTTGGGACTTGGAGTGGAAGTTGATGGACCGTCTCGTTTGCTGCGGCCGGACGGACGAAGCTGACCCGGTCTTTTTGCCACCGGTGCGCTGACGGCGGGCCGCTTCTGGGAAATTACCGCCGTTCCGGATATTCGTGTTCAGGCGCAGAGGATCGCGCAAGAGATCACGGACAGAGTGACACAGAACGATCGGCTTTCCGCAGGGGGTGAGCTCGTTGAGGGGCCAGCCGAAGCGAGACGTGTCTAGTACCTCTCCTAAGAGGTTAGCCGCGGCAAACTTGCTTTCTGAATAATGTGCTGGAAATTCCATGGATGCCGAATTTTACGAGTGGAACGCAGTGCGAATGCCCACGGGGGCACATGATGCAATTCCCCATGAATCACGCCATATATCGACCATCAGCGATACATTGCCCTATAACGTATCGGCGGTAAGCACGGCAGCGGATTTCGCGCGCAATGTGCGCGATTGCTAAATTATTTACATTAATTATGGAAATGCATCATAAAATCGGCTACGTATCGTAAAAATTTCTGGAATTATGAAAATTATTTGCGAGGACCCATGCAAAAGACGAAACTGATACGATATGAGACGGCGGATAATCAAGCTGGCGGACAGCGACGGCCATTTGCCAAGGCCGTCCGGGCCGGCGATTTCGTTTATGTTTCCGGGCAGGTGCCAACCGTCGATGGCGAGGTGGTGAATGGCGGGATCGTGGCACAGACCGAGCAGGTGGTTGCGAATATCAAGGATGTTCTGGCGCTTGCCGATTGTTCGCTGGCCGATGTGGTCAAGGTCAATGTCTGGCTGGACGATGCCCGGGATTTCTCGAGCTTCAACGCTGTCTTCCAGAAATATTTCATCGATCATCCGCCGGCACGCTCTACTGTGCAATCGCCGCTGATGGTCGATGCCAAGGTGGAAATGGACGTTATCGCCTATAAGCCGCTGGCATGAAGCCCAATTTGCCGATGTTTGAGAGTAGATGATGACCTATCCCTGGCCTGATGCGGGCACACCCCTCAATGCGATTTCGACGCCGATGCCTGTCATCGACGAGGACAGGCTCGCCGCCAATATCCTCAGGGCGCAATCTTATCTGGATGATCACGGCAAGGCCTTTCGGCCGCATATCAAGACGCACAAGATACCCGCTGTCGCCAAACAACAGCTTCAGGCCGGCGCCATCGGCATTAATTGCCAGAAAGTCAGTGAGGCGGAGGTTTTTGCGGATGCCGGTTTTGATGACATTCTGATCACCTATAATATTCTCGGTGCAGCAAAGCTTTCGCGGCTGAAGGTGTTGAATGCGCGCATCGGTAGGCTGAGTGTCGTGGCCGACAGCGCCGTGACGATTGCCGGTCTTGCGGCTACATTTGATCCGGAAAGACCGCTCGCCGTTCTGGTCGAATGCGATACGGGCGGCAAGCGCTGCGGTGTGCAGACCCCGGAAGCGGCATTGGCGCTTGCGGAACAAATCGTCGCGGCACCGGGCCTCACATTCAGGGGCATTTTGACCTATCCCGCACCGGGCGGAGCCGTGACGGTGGAAAACTTTCTTCGCGAGACGATGGCATTGCTGGCGGCAAAGGGCATGGATTGTCCGGTGCGGTCCAGCGGTGGTTCTCCCGATTTTTACGCCGCCCATCTGGTTCCTTCCGCCACCGAACACCGGGCCGGCACCTATGTCTATAATGATCGCGCCATGCTGCGCGCCGGACATTGCACGGCGGGCGATCTCGCCATGCATATTCTCGCCACCGTCGTATCGCGACCGACAGCCGATCGTGCCGTGCTGGATTGCGGTTCCAAGGCCCTGACTTCGGATCTCCTGGGTTTTAGCGATTACGGGCTGCTTGAAAGCTACGAAGGTGCGAAAATTACCTCGCTTTCGGAAGAACATGCGGTTGTCGATCTATCCGGCTGCGCCTCGGGCCGGCCTGAAGTCGGCGACATGGTCAAGGTTGTCCCGAACCACACCTGCGTCGTCAGCAATCTTTTCGACAGGATGGTCTTCCATCGAAACGGCGTCGTGACGCGGGTTGAGCAGGTCGCGGCGCGCGGTACGGTCTGGTAAATTACCCGGCTAATTAAATTCTGAAGTAAAGCTGCCAATGGGCAGATTGCGGTAACGAGAACCTAGAGACATGCGCATTTTCACGGCGTCACTCGCCACCGAAACCAACACGTTTTCACCAGTCCCGACGGATATGGATGCCTTTCGCGCGGCTTTTTATGCCGGGCCGGGGGAGCATCCCGAAACGCCGACGCTCTGCTCGTCGCCTGTGCCGATCTTGCGCCGTCGCGGCAAGGCGGAAGGGTTCACGGTGATAGAGGGAACTTCATGCTGGGCCGAACCGGCCGGCCTTATCCAGCGCCAGACCTATGAAACGCTGCGGGATACGATTTTCGCCGAACTCAGCGCCGCCATGCCGGTCGATGCCGTGGTGCTCGGTCTGCACGGCGCCATGGTGGCACAGGGTTATGATGATCCGGAAGGGGACTTCCTGTCCCGGGTCCGCGCATTAGTCGGACCGGATGTACTTATCGCGGCGGAATTCGATCCGCACAGCCATCTGACGGCGCTTCGGGTCAAAAATCTCGATATTATGGCGACGTTTCTGGAGTTTCCGCATACGGATTTCGAAGAGCGCGGCGAGCATGTGGTGGAAATGGCGCTGCGCACGCTTCGGGGGGAGATAAAGCCGGTCATCTCCACTTTCGATTGCCGTATGATCACCATTTATCCCACCAGCCGTGAACCGATGCGCTCTTACGTCGACCGGCTGAAGGCGTTGGAAGGCAAGGATGGCATCCTGTCGATTTCCGTTATTCACGGTTTCATGGCGGGTGACGTGCCGGATATGGGAACGCGCATCGTTGTCGTGACGGATAATGACAGGGCAAAGGGCGATGTGCTGGCCCAAAAGCTCGGCCATGAGCTTTATGCCATGCGCAAGTCGACCGCCATGCCGATGCTGGATACGGAATCCGGTCTCGACCAGGTTCTTGCCATTCGCAGCAATAATCCGGACAGGCCGGTCGTCGTATCGGATATCTGGGACAATCCGGGCGGCGGTGTTGCCGGCGACGCCACCCATATTCTGCGGCGCATGGTGGAGCGCGGCATGGACAATATCGCTGTCGCGACGATCTGGGACCCGATTGCGGTGTCTTTCTGTCACGCGGCGGGCGAGGGGGCCGAGATCGATCTGCGCATCGGCGGCAAATCCAGCCCTGAAGGCGGCGAGCCGCTCGATTTCCGCATCAAGGTGATGCGCACGGCCGAGGCTGGCTGGCAGAGTTTCCGCAACAGCCGCGTCACGCTCGGCCGTGCCGCTGTCGTCCGGCCGCTCGGTACGCGGATCGATATCATCCTCATTACCAGCCGCACACAAACTTATGAGCCGGATATCTTTTCCAATCTCGGCGTCGATTTTGCAAAAAAAGACGTACTGCTGGTCAAGTCCACCAACCATTTCCATGCGGGGTTTGCGCCGGTCGCATCCGAGATCGTTTATATTGCTGCCCCGACATCCTATCCGACCGATCCGGCAAGAACGCCCTATCGGAAGGCGAGCCTTGAGCTTTGGCCGCGGGTGGCCGATCCGCTGGGGCTGGATTGAGGTGAGGCAGCTTCACACCTGATCAAACGACACAACGAAGAAACGAGCATCCTTTTCAACGCCCTCTATGGCGAATCCGGTGCCGGGCTCCAGAAGGAGGCTGTCGCGTCGCTGCAAATTCACGTTTCTGCCGCCTGATGAGACGCTGACGGGATCAGCGGCAAAAATTACCGTCGCCGTTGACACCGTTGAGTGAACGGTGAGCGCGCCGCGATGTCTCTCGACACGGTGCGCATAGTGTCTGCGACGGGACATGACATTGAGATCGACGATGGGACCATTCCCCAGAACGGCGTATACGGAAACATCGGCAGCGAAGGGCAAGGGATCGCTTTCCATCGTCAACGAAACGGGTTCGCATGCGTCAATACTGAGGCTCATGCCGTTCCCCTCAAGGATGCAGAGGGTGCGGTCAATCCCGTCAAATATGGAAAAGGGCCCATCTTGCGCAACATCCGCCATACTGATGCGCCAGTCGAAATCCGCCATCGAGGCGTTTGCGGGATGAACGATGATCTCGGTCGTTACGCCGCCGCCGTTTTTCCAGGGCATGGATGTGTAGGTGCCCTTTGGTAGGTATCTCATCTTTTGCATTCCCTGTGTATTCGGCTGGATAGGGTGGCGCTACTTGCCGTCGCTGGCGATACGCCGTTCAAGCTGTTTTTGCGCCGCGTGGAGATCAGCTTTTTTCCCGGCGAGTTTCTCTATCGCCTCGACGACAAGATCACGCGCGACATAGTCAGACTTGTGCCCGAGATTTTTCACAACGATCAATGTCGATCCGTCGATAGTGCGTGCAAGCTGGCGAGAATGAATTTCCGTTGAAACAACATTGTCCGTGTCGCCGGTTATGATGATGGTGGGCGCCTTGATTTTGGAGTAACTTGGCGAGGCGCTCCGCGCCCATGCATTCAGCGCGGCAACTTCCTGCGCGTTATGGCGAAAAGCCTGCGGTCTCAATGCGGCCCATGCGCGTGTCGCTTCCACATATTCACGGGGACGATTATTGGGCGCAAAAACACCACGCGTCGCCTGATCGAGTGCGAGGAGACCCGCGGGCGGCGCGACGAAGGTCGAAAAAAGCGGGCCGGTTACCGGGGCGCTTGCCGCTGTGTAATACCAGGCAATGCCGCCAGGCCAAGGATAAACGGCGGGAGAAAGAAACACCAGGCCTGACACCATCTCGGGGTGACGAAGCGCGAATGCCGCGGTGATGGCGCCGCCAAAGGAGTGGCCGACGATGATGGCCTTGTGGATGCCGCGCTTTCTCATCAACTGAGCCACGGCATCGGCCTGCCCATCCGGCAGGATATTCTCCTTGCCGCCAATGTCGGAGCCGCCATGGCCCGGCCTGTCTATGAACAGCAGTCTTGCGCGGCCAGTGAGTTTATCCGCAAAGGAAAACAGCGGATCATAAAGACTTGCGCTTGCGCCGTGCAGGAAAACGATCGGCGGCAGGTCTGCCTGTTTCTGCGGCTCAATCAACAGGCTGCTGAGTTTGTATCCGCCGACATCGATTCTCACCGGAGCGGCCTTTTGGGCTTCGGAGGCTGGAGCGGCGGCGAAAGAAAAAGCGGGAAAAATTGCACCAATCAAAAGGGAAAGGCCGAATGAGATACGCCGTGGTGCCATGCTGTCGTCCGCACTCCATCAAAGCTCGCCGCGTTATCGTCGGCGCGAAAAATGAACCGTTATGCCTGAGCGACAGTAACAACGAGAAAATCGACTCGAAAGTTTCAGACGGATGAGCGGGTTGGATATTACCCGCCCGGCTTGGTTGGCGGAAGGGGAGGCCGCGCGGCGATGGACCGCGCGGCACAACAATCAATTGCCGAGAATGCCGGGCAGGCGCAGTCCCTGCTCCTTGGCGCATTCCACGGCGATGTCGTAACCGGCATCGGCATGACGCATGACGCCGGTTGCCGGATCGTTCCAGAGCACGCGCTCCAGCCGGCGCGCGGCATCGTCGGTGCCATCGGCGCAGATGACCATGCCGGAATGCTGCGAGAAGCCCATGCCGACGCCGCCGCCGTGATGCAGCGAAACCCATGTCGCGCCGGATGCGGTGTTGAGGAGCGCGTTGAGGAGCGGCCAGTCAGAAACGGCATCCGAGCCATCCTTCATGGCTTCGGTCTCGCGGTTGGGCGAGGCGACGGAGCCGGAATCCAGATGGTCGCGACCGATGACGATTGGCGCCTTCAACTCACCGTTCTTGACCATTTCGTTGAAGGCGAGGCCGAGACGGTGACGGTCACCAAGGCCGACCCAGCAGATGCGCGCCGGCAGGCCCTGGAATGCGATGCGCTCACGCGCCATGTCCAGCCAGTTGTGCAGGTGCTTGTTATCAGGCAGCAGCTCCTTCACCTTGGCGTCGGTCTTGTAGATATCTTCCGGATCGCCGGAAAGCGCCGCCCAGCGGAACGGGCCGATTCCACGGCAAAAAAGCGGGCGAATATAGGCCGGAACGAAACCGGGGAAAGCGAAGGCGTTTTCCAGCCCCTCATCCTTGGCGACCTGGCGGATATTGTTGCCGTAGTCGAGCGTCGGAACGCCGGCGTTCCAGAAATCGACCATGGCCTGCACATGCACCTTCATGGAGGCGCGAGCGGCAGCGGCAACGGCTTTCGGGTCGCTTTCCTGCTTGGTGCGCCATTCGGCGACCGTCCAGCCAGCGGGAAGGTAACCATGGACGGGATCGTGCGCCGAGGTCTGGTCGGTGACGATATCGGGGCGGACGCCGCGGCGGACAAGTTCCGGGAAGATTTCCGCGGCATTGCCGATCAGGCCGACGGATTTTGCCTCACCCGCCTTTGTCCATTGGTCGATCAGCGCCAGCGCCTCATCGAGCGTATGCGCCTTCGCATCGACGTAACGGGTACGCAGGCGGAAATCGACGCGGGTCTCGTCGCATTCGACCGCGAGGCAGCAGGCGCCGGCCATGACGGCGGCGAGCGGCTGCGCGCCACCCATGCCGCCGAGACCGCCGGTGAGAATCCACTTGCCGTTCAGGTTGCCGTCGTAATGCTGGCGGCCAGCCTCGACAAAGGTTTCATAGGTGCCCTGCACGATGCCCTGCGTGCCGATGTAGATCCACGAACCGGCCGTCATCTGGCCGTACATCGCAAGGCCCTTCTTATCCAGCTCGTTGAAATGATCCCAGTTCGCCCAATGCGGCACCAGGTTGGAATTGGCGATGAGGACGCGCGGCGCATCCTTGTGGGTGCGGAACACGCCGACTGGCTTGCCGGACTGCACGACGAGGGTTTCATCCTCGTTCAGATCCTTCAACGTTGCGACGATGCGGTCGAAATCGTCCCAGGTGCGGGCGGCGCGGCCGATGCCGCCATAAACCACCAGCTCATGCGGGCGCTCGGCCACGTCGGGATCGAGATTGTTCATCAGCATGCGTAGCGGCGCTTCTGTCATCCAGCTTTTGGCATTGAGGTCAGTGCCCTGCGGCGAGCGGACATCGCGGATATTGTGGCGTGGATTGTTCATGTGTTTTCCCCTTATCGTTTCGTATCGAGCGCAAATTTTTCCATGCGCGTGAGAATGGTCTTGAGATGGGCGCGAAGCCGTTCGGCTTTACCCGTGTCGTAGGCAAAAGGCGGGTGCTCGGTTTGAAGATGGGTGGACTGCGCCAGTTCCATCTGAATGGCATGCACGTCGCTTTGCGGTTTTCCGTAATGGCGCGTCGTCCAGCCGCCCTTGAAACGGCCGTTCAGAATGCTGTCGTAACCCTGCGCCGCGGCGGTCACCTCGACGGCGATCTTTTCGATGGCCGGATCGCAGGTCTTGCCCATATCCGTGCCGATGTTGAAATCCGGCAGCTTGCCCTCGAACAGGAAGGGGATATGCGAACGGATCGAATGGCAATCATAGAGAATGGCGATGCCGTGGATGGATTTCACCCGCTCGATTTCCGTGGCGAGGGCCGCGTGATAGGGCGCGTGGAAATTTTCCAGACGGTAGGCAATATCGTCCTCGGTGGGTTCCTGTCCTTCATTCCAGATCGACTCGCCGTCGAAATCGGTCTGCGGAACAAGCGCGGTTGTGTTCTGGCCCGGATAAAGGCTCATCCCGGCCGGGTCGCGATTGGCGTCGATCACATAGCGGTGGAAGGTCGCCCTTACGGTTGTCGCATTCTCGAGAAGGCCGGCATAGAGCTCATGGATATGCCAGTCCGTATCGGCGAGAATCTTGCCGTTGTCGTTCAGACGTTGCCAGATATCCGCCGGCACATCCGTGCCGGTGTGGGGCAGGCCGAGAATGATCGGCGATGAACCTTCCTTGACGTCGAGGGCACGCATCTCAGACCTCCAGCTTCGGCAGAATGCCGTTTGAAATTGCCGCGACCAGCGCGCCGGAGGCAATCAATTCCGCCGCAGCCTTCAGGTCCGGCGCCATATAACGGTCTTCCTCCAGCGAAGGGACCGTCGCGCGCAATGCCGCAATCGCTTTTTGCAGTTCGGGGCTCGTCTTCAGCGGCCCGCGCAGCTCCACACCCTGCACGGATGAAAGCGCTTCGATACCGAGAATGGCAAAAAGATTGTCGGTCATCGGCAACAGACGACGCGCACCATGGCAGGCCATGGATACATGGTCTTCCTGATTGGCTGAAGTCGGTGTGGAGTCCACCGAGGCCGGATGCGCCATCTGCTTGTTCTCGCTCATCAGCGCGGCGGAGGTGACTTCGGCGATCATCAGGCCGGAATTCAGGCCCGGCTTTTTGGAAAGAAAGGCCGGCAAGCCATAAGAAAGCGCCGGATCGACCAGCAGCGCCACGCGGCGCTGGGCGATTGCACCGATCTCGCAGATGGCAAGCGCCGTCTGGTCGGCGGCAAAGGCCACCGGTTCGGCGTGGAAATTGCCGCCGGAGACGACGGAATTGTCTGATAGCACCAGCGGATTGTCGGTCACGGCGTTGGCTTCGATTTCCAGCGTGCGGGCCACCTGCCGCAGAAGATCGAGGCAGGCGCCATCCACCTGCGGCTGGCAGCGAATGCAATAGGGATCCTGCACCCGCTCATCGCTCTCGATATGGCTGACGCGGATTTCCGAACCCTCCAGCAGATTACGAAGCGCCGCTCCTGCGTCGATCTGGCCCTTATGGCCGCGCAGGCTGTGAATATCGGGATGGAAAGGCGCGGAAGACCCCATGGCGGCATCCGTGGAAAGCGCACCGGTAATCAGCGCAGCCTGCGCCGCACGATGGGCGCGGAAAAGGCCGGCAAGCGCCAGCGCCGTTGAGGTCTGTGTGCCGTTGATCAGCGCCAGCCCTTCCTTGGCGGCAAGCACCACCGGGGTCAGTCCGGCTTTCGCAAGCGCTTCGCCAGCTGGCAGAAGCGCGCCCGCATAGAAGGCCTCGCCTTCGCCCATCATCACAGCCGCCATATGGGCGAGCGGCGCAAGATCGCCGGAAGCCCCAACCGAACCCTTTTCGGGAATGACGGGGATGACGCCCTTCTCCAGCATGGCTTCGATCAGCCGCACCAGTTCCAGCCGCACGCCGGACGCGCCGCGGCCGAGCGACACCAGCTTCAGCGCCATGATCAGCCGCACGATATTTTCAGGAAGCGGTGCGCCCACCCCGCAGCAATGCGACAGGATGAGATTGCGCTGCAGCGTCGCCACATCCGCCGCATCGATCTTTATGGAAGCGAGTTTGCCGAAACCGGTATTGATACCATAGACCGGCGCATTGCCGGCAGCGATCTCAGCGATGCGGGCTGCCGCCTTTTCAATGCCTTTATCGAAGCTGCGGTCGAGTTTGGCGCTGCCGTTCTCCCAGTATATCTCGGCGAGATTGGCTAAGGTCACGTTGCCGGGGTGAAGCGTGATGGTCTTCATGGTCATGAGGAAACCTTCTGTCCCTTGAAAATACGGGCATGGAGCGGGTTGAAGCCGATGCGGTAGACGAGCTCGGCGGGGCGCTCGATGTCCCAGATGGCAAAATCAGCGGATTTTCCAGCCTCCAGCGTGCCGGTTTCGGCAAGCAGGCCGAGCGCCTTTGCCGCATTGCGTGTCGTCGCCGTCAGGCACTCTTCAACGGTCATGCGGAAAAGCGTTGCGCCCATATTCATGGTCAGCAGCAGGGAGGTGAGCGGCGAAGTGCCGGGGTTGCAGTCCGTTGCCAGCGCCATGTCGGCCCCGGCGTCGCGCAGGGCCTGCACTGGCGGCAATTGCTTTTCCCTGAGCGCGTAGAAAGCGCCGGGAAGAAGCACTGCCACGGTTCCTGCTTTCGCCAGCGCCTTCGCACCGGCCTCATCAAGATATTCGAGGTGATCGGCCGAAAGGGCGTTATGGGATGCCGCGAGCGCGGAGCCGCCAAGATTGGAAAGCTGCTCGGCATGCAGCTTGACCGGAAGGCCGCACTGTTTCGCAGTCTTGAAAACCCGGTCGATCTCCTCGACGGAAAAGGCGATGCCTTCGCAAAAACCGTCAACCGCATCCGCCAAGCCTTCCGCATGGGCTTTTTCCAGCCCCGGCAGGACGACATCGCCAATATAATCGGCGTTGCGCCCCTTATAGTCTGCAGGTGTGGCATGCGCGGCGAGATAGCTGGTGACGATACGCACCGGCCGCAATGTCTCGAGCCTGCGGGCGACGCGCAGCATCTTCAGCTCGGTTTCAATATCAAGACCGTAACCGGATTTGATTTCGACCGTGGAAACGCCTTCGGAAAGAAGCGTGTCGAGACGCGGCAAAGCCTGCGCCACCAAAACATCTTCCGAAAGCGCGCGCGTGTCGCGCACCGAAGAGACAATGCCGCCGCCCGCTTTGGCGATCTCTTCATAGGTCGCCCCATTCAGCCGCATCTCGAATTCCATGGCGCGGTTGCCGCCGAAGACAAGATGGGTGTGGCAGTCGATCAGGGCGGGGGTGATCCAGCGACCGGCGCAATCGGTCGTCACCTCGGCCCTCGAGAGATCGGCAGGCAGATCGCTTTCAGGGCCGACAAAGGCGATGCGGCCGTTACGCACGGCAATGACGGCATTTTCGACGGCGCCGATGCCTTCCATGGCGGGATTGAAGGTTGCCAGCCGGGCGTTGCGCCACAAAGCCGTGACGTTCCCCGTCGCCGTTCCGTTTGCAGATTCGTTGCCGGGCATTTGCTTTTCGCCTTTCCTTTGTGAGTTAAATGTATATACATAATAATTGGCTTGGCAAGCTGCAATTTCGTGTTTGAAATGGCCTTGCCGGATAAAACCAAAGGAGAGGGTGGCATGATGGCAATTCACGCGGGCGCAGCGCTTCTGGCGGGCGGATGGGCGAAGGATGTCCGCATCGTCTGCGACGAGGGCAGTATTTCATCCGTCGAAACCGGTGTTTCCCCGCAATCGCAGGATGAGCGGCATGCCCTCATCGTTCCAGCCATGCCCAATCTCCACAGCCATGCCTTTCAGCGGGCCATGGCGGGGCTTGCCGAAATCCGCGGCCCGGGCGACGACAGTTTCTGGAGCTGGCGCACCGTCATGTATAAATTCGCGCTCTCCATGACGCCCGACCATGTCGAAGCGGTTGCCGCCCAGCTTTATATGGAAATGCTCGAGGCCGGTTTTGGACGGGTCGGCGAATTTCACTATCTGCATAATGAGAGGGATGGCTCGCATTATGGCAATATCGCCGAAATGGCCGAGCGTATCGGCGCAGCCGCCTCGCAGACGGGTATCGGCCTCACATTACTGCCGGTCTTTTATGCTCATTCCGGTTTCGGCGGCCAGGCGCCGATCGACGGGCAGAAGCGCTTCATCCATTCGCTCGACAGTTACGGAAAGCTGATGCAGGGCGCGCAGGCCGTGGTGGACGGGCTGCCGGGCGCCACCCTCGGCATAGCGCCGCACAGTCTGCGTGCGGTCACCGCGGAAGAGCTGTCAGCCATCGAGCCGCTGGCAAAAGGCGGGCCGATCCATATTCATGTGGCGGAACAGACGAAAGAAGTGGAAGATTCGCTTGCCTTTTCCGGCGCGAGACCTGTGGAATGGCTGCTTGAAAACGCGCCGGTCGATGGCCGCTGGTGCCTCATCCATGCGACACATATGGCGGAAACCGAAACGCGCCGCATGGCAAAAAGCGGCGCCGTTGCCGGCCTTTGCCCGATCACCGAAGCCAATCTCGGCGACGGCATCTTCCCGGCTCCGGCGTTTCTTGCTGAAGGCGGCCATTATGGCGTCGGATCCGATTCCAACATTCTGATTTCCGTGTCGGAAGAATTGCGAACGCTCGAATATTCGCAACGTCTCTCGCATCGGGCACGCAATGTCATCGCCGATGCCGGCTGCTCCACGGGAGAAAAACTCTTCCGGCAGGCGCTCGAGGGCGGCGGCAGGGCTCTGGCGTCGCGAAACGGTCTGGAAAAAGGAAAAAGCGCCGATTTCGTCGCTCTCGATATTTCCGCCGTGTCCTATCTTCCGATATCGCAGATTCTCGATCAGTGGATATTCGCGGGCGGCGTTTCCGTCGATTCCGTTTGGATGCGCGGCAAAAAGCGCGTGCAGGCCGGCCGGCATATCCATCGCCGCGAAATATCCGACCGTTTCAACAAGGTCATGGCTGAACTTCTCGATAGCTGATATGGGCGCGGCGGTAACAGGAAAAAGCCAGCGGGGAAAGGCATTGCGGACGTGACGAAAGCATCAGCCGGGCAGACCCTGCACCAGCGTATCCTCAGCGAGATCGAGGGGCGGATCGTTTCAGGAGAATGGCCGCCGGGACACCGACTGCCTTTCGAGGTCGACCTCGCCGATCAATATCATTGTTCACGCATGACCGTGAACAAGGTCATGGGTCAGCTCGTCAAGGCCGGTTTGATCGAACGCCGCAAGAAATCCGGCAGTTTCGTGCGCCAGCCGCAGATTCAGTCCGCCGTTCTTCAAATTCACGATATCGGGGCCGAGGTCGAATCCCTTGGCCTCGATTATGGCTTCAAAATTCTGGCGCGCAAAATGCGCAGTGCAGAAAGCACGGATCGTGAGCGGCTCGACGTTTCCGTCGGCACGCCGTTGCTCGACGTTCTCTGCATCCATTTTGCCGGTGCGCGCGAATTCTGTGTCGAACAGCGCCTCATCAATTTGACGGCCGTGCCGGAAGCGGCTGAAACCGACTTTACCGAAATTGCGCCAGGCCCCTGGCTGCTCGGCCATGTTCCCTGGAGCACTGCCGAACACCGGATCAGCGCCGAAACACCGTCGAAGGAGATCGCGCGCCTGCTCGGTATTTCGGACAGGCAGGCGTGTCTTGTCGTGGAGCGCCGCACCTGGAGCAATTCGGGCGCAGTTACCCATGTGCGCTTCACCTATCCCGGAAATGCGCATGCGCTGGTCGCCCGCTTCAGCCCGTCTTCCGACTGATATCCGCAAGGCCTTCGTTCCTGTTATTGCGATATGGAGACCCTATATAGCGGAAGGCCCATCAAGCTTGACGGTCAAAGACGGAAAACCGTTAAAAGTCGTTAAATTATACGATAATTTTCAAATTTCCTTTTATAATCATGCAGATATCACATTTCTTTATTTTTTCGAATTTGGTGTGTTGACTTGTTTGATGGTGATCTCTTATAAGTCCGCTCACTGAACGAGGGCGGCGGCGCTGCTGGCGACGAAGTCTTTCGTTCTAAATAAATCAAGAAGATGAGCTGAATGCTTGTTTGTTTCCGGGGTTTTGAGCCTTGGGGGATTGATTGATTGACTGCTTAGTGTGGTCTGTTTTTTGACAATT
>NZ_JAQKGP010000077.1:0-945 GCF_027956525.1 Agrobacterium sp. ST15.13.013 | reverse complement strand
AGGCCAATGCCAACAAGGGCAAATACGATCTGGCCATGCTCCAGAAGTCGCGGGCCGATTATTGGGCCGATCTGGATCGAGCGATCGAGGCGGAGCGCATATCCCATGGGCAGAAGCCGTTGAGGGAGAAACAGCGCGAGCCGGAGGTGAAGGAAACGAAGGTCAGCCGTACCGATCCCGATAGCGGTTATATGGTGCGCGACGGCAAGCCCAAGGGCTTCTTCTATCTCGATCACCGCACTGTCGACGGCCGCCATGCGATCATCACCGATACGCATGTAACGCCGGCCAATGTGCATGACAGTATCGTCTACCTGGAGCGGCTCGACCGGCAGCGCCAACGCTTCGACTTGCATGTCGGGGCGGTCGGGCTGGACGCAGGCTATGCCACGGCAGGCATTGCCAAGGGTCTGGAGGACAGAGATATCCTCGGCGTGACCGGCTATCGCAACCCGACCCCGCCCAAAGACGGGATGATGCGCAAGTCGAAGTTCGTCTACGAACCAGAGACCGATGGCTACCGCTGCCCTGAAGGACAACTGTTGACCTATGCGACGACCGACCGCAGCGGTTACAGGCACTATCGCTCAGACCCCTCCATCTGCCGTGACTGCCCGCTTCTTGCCTCCTGCACGTCCAATGCCGGCTCGATACGAACCATCACCCGGCATGTCTGGCAAGATGCACGCGAACGCACGGATGTTCATCGAAAGACGGCGTGGGGCAAGGCGATCTACAAGCGGCGCAAGGAAACGGTGGAGCGCTCCTTCGCCGATGCCAAGCAGCTTCACGGGCACCGCTATGCCCGCTTCCGCGGCTTGATCAAGGTTAGATGGCAGTGCCTGCTCGCCGCGAGCGCCCAGAACATCAAGAAAATAGCGATGGCGCTCACGAAAGCACCCAAACCCGCCTGGGGATGAGGAAACGAGGCTCATCTTATCTCCC
>NZ_JAQKGP010000076.1:0-1169 GCF_027956525.1 Agrobacterium sp. ST15.13.013 | reverse complement strand
ACGATCGAGGCAACGATGCCGGCGCCGACGGTACGGCCGCCTTCGCGGATAGCGAAGCGCAGCTTTTCTTCCATCGCGATCGGAACGATCAGCTCGACGTCAACGGTGACGTTGTCGCCAGGCATAACCATTTCCGTGCCTTCAGGAAGCGTAACGATGCCCGTCACGTCCGTCGTGCGGAAGTAGAACTGCGGACGGTAGTTCGTGAAGAACGGCGTATGACGGCCGCCTTCTTCCTTCGTCAGGATGTAGGCTTCAGCCTTGAACTTCTTGTGCGGCTTGACCGAACCCGGCTTGCACAGGATCTGACCACGCTCGACGCCGTCACGGTTAACACCGCGAACCAGTGCGCCGATGTTGTCGCCGGCCTGGCCCTGGTCGAGCAGCTTGCGGAACATTTCAACGCCGGTAACCGTCGTCTTCGACGTCGGACGGATGCCGACGATTTCGACTTCTTCACCAACCTTGACGATACCGCGCTCAACGCGACCCGTCACAACCGTACCACGACCCGAGATCGAGAACACGTCTTCGATCGGCATCAGGAACGGCTGGTCGATCGGACGCTCAGGCGTCGGGATGTAGGCGTCAACCGCTGCCATCAGCTCGCGGATCGCGTCTTCACCGATCTTCTTGTCGCTGTCTTCAAGAGCAGCAAGCGCCGAACCCTTGATGATCGGGATATCGTCGCCCGGGAAGTCGTAGGACGACAGAAGTTCACGAACTTCAAGCTCGACGAGCTCCAGAAGCTCGGCGTCGTCAACCTGGTCGACCTTGTTCAGGAACACGACGATCGCAGGAACGCCAACCTGACGGGCAAGCAGAATGTGCTCGCGGGTCTGCGGCATCGGGCCGTCGGCAGCCGAGCAAACCAGGATCGCGCCGTCCATCTGCGCTGCACCCGTGATCATGTTCTTCACGTAGTCGGCGTGGCCGGGGCAGTCAACGTGAGCGTAGTGACGGTTCGGCGTCTCATACTCAACGTGCGCCGTCGAAATCGTGATACCACGCGCCTTTTCTTCCGGAGCGGCGTCGATCTGGTCATACGCCTTGAACTCGCCGAAGAACTTCGTGATTGCCGCCGTCAGCGACGTCTTGCCATGGTCAACGTGACCGATCGTGCCAATGTTGACGTGCGGCTTCGTCCGCTCAAACTTGCTCTTTGCCAT
>NZ_JAQKGP010000075.1:0-1171 GCF_027956525.1 Agrobacterium sp. ST15.13.013 | reverse complement strand
GTATGACATTGCAATTTCCGAGCATCGCGCAGGCGCTTGCCGAAGAGATCGGAACATTACGCAAATGGCTGGATGAGGACGCCCTACCCCTGTGGTGGGAGGCGGGATCGGCCCGCCCGGATGGCGGCTTTTACGAGCGTCTCGGTCAGGATGCGAAACCGATTTTTTCCGATGACCGCCGCGCCCGCGTGCAGCCGCGCCAGGCCTATTGTTTCGCTGCCGCCGGCCAGCATGGCTGGCAGGGGCCGTGGAAAGACGCGCTCCAGCACGGGCTTTCCTGGTTCGAGAAGGTCTATCGCCTTGAAAACGGCCTTTACGGCAACCTTGCCGACCAGACCGGCAGGCTGATCGACCCCTCCTTCGATCTCTACAATCAGGCTTTTGCGCTTTTCGCCGCCGCGCAGGCGGCCGCAAGCCTTCCCGAGCGCAGGGACGAGATGCGCGACCGGGCGCTTGATATCCTTGCCATCCTTGAACGTGACTACAGACATCCGGTCGCAGGTTTCGAGGAGGCGAACCCGCCGCGCACGCCGCTCTGCTCCAATCCGCATATGCATCTCTTCGAGGCGATGCTGGCCTGGGAGGTGCAGGATCCGGACGGCCCGTGGTCGGCGCTTTCAGATGAGATCGCCGGTCTGGCGCTAACCCGCTTCATCGATGGCGGCAATGGCGGGTTGCGCGAGTTCTTCGCCCATGACTGGACACCCCACGACAGCGACAGGGGCCGGATCATGGAGCCGGGCCACCAGTTCGAATGGGCCTGGCTTCTTGTGCGCTGGGGGGCCCTGCATGAAAACGATGAGGCGATCAGGAAGGCAAAACGGCTGTTCCAGATCGGCGAAGAACATGGCATCTGCCCGCGCCGCAAGGTGGCGGTGATGAGCCTCTACGACGATTTTTCGGTGCATGACGGGCTGGCGCGGTTATGGCCGCAGACGGAATGGCTGAAAGCGGCGGTACGGCTTGCGAGCGTCACGAGCGGCGAGGAGCGGCAGCGTTACCTCGCCTCCGGTCTCAGCGCCATCGGCGCGCTGCAACCTTTCCTCGACACCACGGTCAAGGGCCTGTGGTTCGACAAATGGCCAGCGGATAAGCCGATGCTCGATGAGCCGGCGCCGGCAAGCACCTTCTATCACATCGCCTGCGCCATATATGAGGCGGAGGCGGTGCT